>CAIZNF010000256.1 GCA_903934275.1 uncultured Nitrosomonadales bacterium | reverse complement strand
GCACTCCGAAAAAAGTTACTTACAAACCCTTTCGCCGTTCCGACCAGAATTCAGTCGAACATTCATTGACCAATCACCTGATGTACACGGTGGGTAAGTCTGTCAAAGCTGCCACCGGGCATGATTGGTACGACACCTCCGCGCATACCGTGCGCGACCATCTTATCGAGCGGTGGACACATACGGTGGACAACAATCTCGAACAAGACCCCAAACGGATTTATTATCTTTCGATGGAATTCCTGATCGGTCGCACGCTTTCAAATGCCGCGCTTAATCTGGGGATAGAACCATCGCTACATGCAGGGTTGCTCGCGCTGGGCCAGGAGATGGAGCGTGTCGAAGAAATGGAAACCGATGCCGCGCTCGGTAATGGCGGCTTGGGGCGTCTCGCCGCCTGCTTTCTGGATTCCATGGCGACTATGGATTTGCCGGGCATGGGTTACGGCATTCGTTACGAATACGGCATGTTCAATCAACGTATCGAAGGTGGTCAACAGGTAGAACATCCCGATAACTGGCTGCGTTACGGTAATCCATGGGAGTTTCAGCGCCCCGAGCGTTTGTATCCGGTCAGATTCTACGGCCATATAGTCAAGTTTCCGGGCGCGCACGGAAAAGTCGAGCACCGCTGGGTGGACAGCGAAACGGTGATGGCGATGGCCTACGATTTTCCGGTTCCCGGTTTTAACACGGAGACCGTCAATAATTTGCGCTTATGGGCGGCCAAGTCAACTCGCGAATTCAATTTGGGTTCTTTTAACGCAGGTGACTATATCGGCGCGGTGGTGGAAAAAGATATTACCGAAAATCTGTCCAAGGTGCTTTACCCGGACGATAGTTCGCTAATGGGTCGCGAATTGCGCCTCAAGCAGGAATATTTCTTTGTTTCCGCGTCTGTCCAGGACATCCTGACGCGCTTTTTGTCCAAACACAGCGATTTTAATCTATTGCCGGAGAAGGTCGCCATTCAGCTTAACGATACCCACCCGGCTGTTGCCGTGGCGGAGATGATGCATCAGTTGCTCGACAATCATCATCTCAACTGGGATGATGCCTGGCGATTGGTGACAGGCATATTTGCCTACACAAACCATACTCTGATGCAGGAGGCGTTGGAGGCTTGGCCTGTGGAAATGTTTGAGCGGGTATTGCCACGGCATCTGGAAATTATCTACGAGATCAACCACCGCTTCCTGGCGCAAGTGAACCATTGCTTCCCAGGCGATGCCGGATTGTTGGAACGCGTATCCATCATCGACGAGAGTCATGGCAGGCGCGTGCGCATGGCGCATTTGGCGGTGGTCGGCAGCCATACCGTGAACGGCGTTGCCGCAATTCACAGCGAGCTGTTGAAAACCGTGCTGTTCCTCGATTTCCAGCGTATTTTCCCCGGCAAGTTCATCAATGTTACCAACGGCATTACGCCGCGCCGCTGGTTAAACCAGTGTAATCCGCGCTTAACCGAATTGATTACTTCGCGCATCGGTACCGGCTTCGTGCGTGATCTTTCGCAACTTAAAAAACTGGCCAAATTTGCCGGTGAAGCTAAATTCCGCAAGGAGTTCCGCGCCGTCAAACAAGCCAACAAACTTTACGTCGCCGAACATATCGAGAAAGTGACTGGCATTCGTGTCGACCCGAATTCGCTGTTCGATGTGCAGGCCAAGCGTATTCACGAGTATAAACGCCAGTTGCTCAACGTGTTGCATGTCATCACTCTCTACAACCGCATCCGCTCCGGGCAGACCAATGGCATCACACCGCGCACCGTGATTTTCGGCGGCAAGGCCGCGCCCGGTTACCGGACAGCCAAGCTGATTATCCGCCTCATCAACGATATGGCCGGCATTATCAACAATGACCCGGCTGTCGGCAATTTGCTCAAGGTGGTGTTCTACCCCAACTATGATGTT
>CAIZNF010000255.1 GCA_903934275.1 uncultured Nitrosomonadales bacterium | reverse complement strand
ATCTTCTAAACCAAACTTCAAGACAAGGGTTTTGAGATCCACTGTGACCAATACTTGCAATAATATTTTCTGATCTGCATGGCATTTGCTTTAGGCCCGCCATGTGTTGTTTCATTCTGGTTAAAATGCCGCGACCCGCCTTCCCAACGTATTCGACCACTATACTTTTCGCCCAATTGTTTTTCATGTACAGCCATAGGTATACCCCGGCCTTGGAATTACGAGCAAATTTTTTATTGAAATTATCATCCGGATTAAAAGTGATTTGTTTATTGCCATCAACATTAATGGTGCCAGCCAAAACAAAACCCAAACTACTAATCTCCTCAAGATTAATCATATTTTTGTCTTACTACCTTATTTTGCTTGGTGAGATAATTGCAATTTTTTTCCAGCCAACTCCATCGTAAGCATGAGAATGTCTCGCGTTTTTTCGACCATAACATCAAAAACCTGTTTTTCGTCAGCCCCATCAGGCAAGTCTGATACAGCCTTGGCAAGGTCATAAAAAAACGGAGCTTGGTAAAATAATCAATATTTCCCAATGAATACGCAACAGGCTTTATTCGATTGAAATACCAACCAACTACATCAGCATGTTGGGTCACAAGCACAAAATCACTTTTGTAACCTTTTCTATTTTTATCGGCGGTCACGATAACACCGGCTCCACCCCAAGTGTCACGCCCAATTTTCTTTCTCTTAGGGATGTGTTCGCCGTTTTCAAACTCGGTCACCACCTCGGCAAGTGCTTTGTTTAAATTATGCCTGGTTGGTTTTGGTGGCTTATCGGTCATAAAAAAGATGGAATCTGAAAAGCTAAATGTCAAATTGCCTGCTTGGCGAGATAATTCCACACAACTTTAGTCTAGCCGTGTTTTTCGTTCATCGAGATGCTTGGCTAAAACCGCCAATGCCTCGGTCCATGATATGCCGCAGGAAGCTGCGCCCGTATCAACAACATTACCGAATGAGGGAACACCGGGTCTAGTCCTGGGCTCTTCATCGCGCCGAATCGCGGATGCAATGTCGCGCATCATCCCGCGAAGCGAGAGTGTTTTTAACGCGCCATTCACGCTGTCCGGAATCGCCTCGCCGAGTGCGGCAGCGACCTCACCAACAATTACTGCTACTTGTGACTCGGAACCAAGCGCATTTGGACATTGCTTCCAATCTTCAATTTTCTTGTTCAGACTCATGGTCTTCAATCCTTCTGTATAGCCCTTAATTGAAGGCAATAATGCCCTTGAATTTAAAAGGGCACATTTTTCGATTGCAGCGGATTGTCGCCGCCCAGTTTTCTGTATTTCGTCCTGCCTCACGTTAACACACTGCATGCTGATTTTCTATCGTAATTTTTCGCATTCATAAAAGTGTGTTGGTTGCTTCACACTGAGTAACATATCAATTGGATGCCCGATTTCGATCCATGCCTCTACGCAGGCAATGAGCTATTACTTTTTTTGCCCTTCTTCGGTTTCATTTTTAACATATCAAGCTCTTCTAGTCGGGTTCTCACCAGTTGCGTGGGTTTGGCATCAGCCCCTAGTTCTCGCTCACGGATGGCGAGCGCCTTGTGGAGAAATGTTCCGGATTCAATTAGATCACCCTTGAGTTTTAGCAACTCCCCCAGGGCGCTATATGTGCTCGCAGCCATTAGGCTGTCTTCGCCATGCACGCGAATAAAACGCGCTGCTGATTCTCGCTGCAAAGATTCCGCTTTGTCCAGTTGCCCGGCTCGACGCAGCAATACGGCAAATTCATGCATGATCCGAATGGTATCAGCGTGGTCAACACCCATTGATTCCTCAAAGCGGTCGAGCTGCTTGCGCCCTTCTACCCACAGCGCATCAGTGTGGCCTTGGGTCTCCAGCAATTTGACCAGTCTATTTAAACTAACCTTTGTAGCACGATCAAAACCGCGAATCTTTTCGTTGATCGCCAGTGCGTGTCGGCAAATTGGCTCGGCCTCCGAGTAGTTGCCTTTCTTGCAAAGTAAGTCGGCCAGATTGTTGCATCGCATGATGCTGCGATAATTTTCAGGCCCAAAGGCGCGCTCGGTAATCGCCAAAGCACGACGGAAAAGCGGTTCGGCGGCATCGTAATTGCCGATTTTTGTAATCGTTCTGGCAAGA
The DNA here is from genome assembly GCA_903934275.1 of uncultured Nitrosomonadales bacterium. Classification (GTDB taxonomy): domain Bacteria; phylum Pseudomonadota; class Gammaproteobacteria; order Burkholderiales; family Gallionellaceae; genus Gallionella. The sequence goes on along the minus strand of CAIZNF010000255.1, from coordinate 1,704 downwards.
AGGCTTAGGCGGTGGGCGATGGTGGCATCATCAGGATCAAGAGCGCCTTCGGCTATCGCCAGCGAGCGGCGGTAGAGTGGCTCTGCATCTGTGTAAAGACGCATTCGGTGAAGCTGGTTACCCAATCTAACCAAGCTGTTCCCGACATCGGGATGATCGGGGCCAAATGTTGTTTCCCGAATTTTCAGCACGCGACGCAAAATTTTTTCAGCGGCAGAGGTGTCAATGTTGCCGCCATCTTCATTTGAATCTTCTGCCTTACAACAAATTACTTCGGCAAGCGTATCGAGGCTTTCGGCTATATCAATGTGTTCGGGCCCCCGTGTCTTTTCCAGAATCGCAACCGCACGCTCGATGATTGGCCTTGCGGTGGTGGCTTCGCCGCCATCCAGCAGGATGTTGGCCAGCCTGGTGAGCAGCACAGGATCATCGCGCTGTAACAGCTTTGGCAGCCACACAGGCAGCCATTTCTGGATGGGGGTGCTCCAGCGCACCAGATGGCTTTCTGTGCTGGCTATTTCTTTGAATAGCATATCGGCGAGCATCTGCCGCCCCAATGTCTCATCCAGATGAAACTGGCCGCTCAATTTGATGCTCAGCCACTCGGCCAAGGTCGCGTGAAATAATTCGTAACCTGCCGATACCTCGATCACATAACTGCCCAGCCGGTTGCGGTAAGCCAGGAATTTTTCGCTGTTCCAGCCTAGTGCTTCGCAAGCCATGTCTTCAGGCAAGGGGCCTCCGGCGGCGAGCAAAAGCCTGAGCAGTGGTTTGACAGACTCGCCATAGCCGTTACCGAAACGATCCTGGAAACCATCAAAATAGCGCCCGTAAAGGCCGGGTAAGCCGGTCAAGCCGAATTCGAGTTGATGTTGTAGCTTGGTGATGGTAATCGAGCCTTCACTTAAATCTTCCTCGACCACCTTGAGGTAGAGAAACATGCCGTTGCTATGTTTTATGAGCTTGTCTTCGATGCGCTGTTGCTCGGCATCGGGCAGTTTTTTCAAATCGGCCCGGATGCTGAGATGCTCTTTGTACCAGCTTCGCAAGTCGGCCAAATTGCGCGGTTCTTCAGCATCTATTTCAATGGGTTTAAAGCTGCACAGACGGTCGAGGACATTGGCCTCGGGGCGGCTGGTTACGACAAACCCGACCCAATCAGGCAAAGCCCTCAGTTCGTTGCCGATGAGTTCGGTTATCGGGTTGTTGCCATACTCGTCTCCAGCTTCGTCGAGGGCATCAATAACGATGACGAGTTTGCGTTGACACCATCTGAGGTCTGCCATCGGTTCGACGAGAAGCGAATGGAAAAGGTCATGAGTGCTTTTCTTTTCAATCTCTTTGCGTTGCAGATCGCAGGATTCATCAGAAGCCGTTGAGTAGAGATTGAGCACTCTCATTAACTGCAAACGATATTCATCCCAGCGCATCGCTAGCTGAAAGGCGATGGACTTGATTGCTTTGCTGGGGTCATTGAGTTCGTTGCTCTTGGCATCACAAAACCAGGTTGCAACGATTTCATTACGTTGGCGATGTGCCAGGTTTGCGGCAATGGCCGATTTCCCGACTCCAGGCCCTGCCTTGATCCAGAAGAGCCGCGATTTTGGCTCATGCTCGACCCAATGATTGTAGGCATCAAATATCCATTCCCGGCCAACAAATCCCGGTACATGCTGGATGATCTTTGATTCAAAACCTGGGGGT
>CAIZNF010000254.1 GCA_903934275.1 uncultured Nitrosomonadales bacterium | reverse complement strand
TCAACTTCTCTCCAGGCTTTCTGACAGAAGATTCGAAACTGCCGCAAATCGCTCAAATAATCCACGGGTGTTCGACGCCCAGGAAAGCGCCTTTTTAGATATTTTTCAAATTCAAGCAGAGCATTTTCTTTATCCATGTGTAGTTGTCCTTTCGCAAGAGTATACTCGCTGGAGACAACTCAGTATAACAACGACAGATTCGCAAAATTTGTCTCTGTGACGCGAAGCGAGGGTGGTTTCCCCGCCGTGGCAGCCTACTGGATGTGGAGAGAGAATGGTAATGCGAGGGGGTTGCTTCGGTTGGCAAGAGCAAGAGCGCCAACCTCGCAACGATTATACTGAGTCGTCAAGAGTTATATTACGCACCTTAACAATTTGAGTTGGCCAATTATCAGCAGGGATGGGCAAATTGGAGAGCGGAACTCGTTGTTTTTCAATTTTGTTTGTAAAATGGTGATAATCTGCCTCCACGGTGGCATCATGAACGCGGGCATAAATCATGGTTGTGTTCAAATCTTCATGTCCAAGCAATTTCTGGATTTGGATAATGTCCATACCAGCATTGAGCAAGCGAGTGGCGCAGGTATGGCGCAACCGATGTGGGTGAAGATGCTCAATTCCAGCTGCAACGCCAATCCTGGCGACATGGTGGCGCATTGTGTCAGTTGAGAATGGCTGCCCATTTTTTTGAAGCCAGATGAAATCGCCTGGTTGCCGCTGGGTGACCTGCAAATAAAGCTGAATAGCCTGGCAGGCACTTCCCGAAAGATAGACGAGGCGATCTCGCTGCCCCTTTCCTGCGCGAATAATCAGGCGTTTGCCGGGCAAGTCAATATCCTGAAGATGCAAATCAACACATTCGCCAACGCGCAGGCCGCTGTGCAACATCACCAAAAGAGAAGCATTTTCGAAACAGATGTTGATGTCAGTTGTGTTCAGCCTTTGCAGGATGAAGTTTTCCAGGCGCTGGCTTTCATCTGCGCTCAAATGTTTTGGCAGGCGTTCTGGTCGCGGGATATAGCGGATGCGAAAAACGCTTTGATCCACAGGTTGATCTTTTTCGGCCAATTCACGGATGATCCCAATCACATAATCAAAACGGCGATTGATCGTGCCAGCCGAGAGACCTTTCGCCTGTTGGTCTGTCTGGTAAGCCCACAGATCTTTGAGACCGATATCGCCCGGCCAGGTAATGGGACGGTATTCCAAGAACCAGTTCCATAGGTTTTTGATCTCAACCAGCAAATTCACGGCGCGTTTCCGTCGTTTGGCCGCTGGCCAGGCCGCCCACCGACGTTTTATGTAATCCAAGCTGGCTTGGCGTATCGATTCCGGCATATCCGGGCACCAGCACTCCCAATCGGGCTCAGCCCCTTCGGCTCGTTCGACGATTGGCCCTGGCCGGGAAAGGTCAGACTTTCGCAAATCATCGGGTTGCTCGAGCGACACTTTCACCTGTTCGACCCGGCTCATAGCTTCCTGGTAGGCTTGCGCCAGTTTCGGGTCTGCCCCGGCTGTGTAAATCTGGGTGGTGCTGATCTGGGAATGCCCCATCAGCTTGCCCAAACTGGTGATCGGCATACCTGCTTCGGTTAGTTGTCGGGCATAGGTATGGCGCAGTTGGTGCGGCGTCAGGTGAAACCCGGCTTCCTGTCCGTAGCCTTTCAACAACCACTCGATCCCATTTGCGCTCAGTTGTTGCCGGTGCTCGTTCAGAAAAACATACTCCAAAGGACTTTCGCCGCGTTCTGATAGCCACACAGACAAGACTGCGTAAGCATCTGCGCTCAATAATACGATCCGTTCTTTGCGCCCTTTGCCATAAGCTCGAAGCTGGGCTGGTCTTTCACCTTCTGGTTGGCTGAGAATATCTCTCAATTTCAAGTCGACCACTTCGCCAACCCGCAGCCCCGCCCGAACCATCAGGGCGAACCAGGCTCGATCACGTGCAGATGTTATTCTCTGCCAAACTCGCTCGATATCATCGTCGTGCAAGTCCCGCGGAATATACTTCTCGGGTTTGCCTGCATGGCGCTTGAACCGCACAGGGTTCGGCCAACTCAAATCATTGCTTTCTTCGGCCATAAAATCGAAGAAGGTCTTCAGCGACGCTACTCGTCGTCGGATCGTTGCTGGTTTCAGTCCGTCCAAACGCTGCCGATCGACGAATTGGTCAATATCGTGCATATCAACTTCTCTCCAGGCTTTCTGACAGAAGATTCGAAACTGCCGCAAATCGCTCAAATAATCCACGGGTGTTCGACGCCCAGGAAAGCGCCTTTTTAGATATTTTTCAAATTCAAGCAGAGCATTTTCTTTATCCATGTGT
>CAIZNF010000253.1 GCA_903934275.1 uncultured Nitrosomonadales bacterium | reverse complement strand
GGTTGGGCAAAGCGTAGCGTGCCCAACGAACAAAGATGCCATTTTTATGTTGGGTACGCTACGCTTTGCCCAACCTACGGGAAGACAGCTTGCCACTTTTGGTTCCGGCTCGTAGTGGTGGGTGCGATGAAGCCTCCAGCGCGCTAGGTACCCATCCTGTGGGATAATTCGCCCATGAATTCTTCTCTGCTTTCCGGTCTCAACCCAGAACAACGCCAAGCCATCACGCTGCCACACCAGTCCGCGCTAATTCTCGCCGGGGCGGGCAGCGGCAAGACGCGCGTGCTGACCACGCGCATCGCGTATCTCATCAGTAACGGGGCGGTCAGCCCACACGGCATTCTCGCGGTGACGTTTACCAACAAGGCGGCGAAGGAGATGGTGACGCGCCTGACGGCGATGCTGCCGATCAATACGCGCGGGATGTGGATCGGCACGTTTCACGGGCTGTGTAACCGTATGTTGCGCGCGCATTTTCGCGAGGCGAATTTGCCGCAAGCTTTCCAGATTCTCGATTCCGGCGATCAACTCTCAGCGATCAAACGGCTGATGAAGGCGATGAATGTGGACGGCGAAAAATTTCCGCCGCGCGAGATGCAGAGCTTTATCAGTTCCAGCAAGGAGCAGGGGCTGCGGGCGAATGAGGTGGAGGCATACGATCCGTACACGCGGCGCAAGGTGGAAGTGTTCGCCGAGTACGATACGCAATGCCAGCGCGAGGGGGTGGTGGATTTTTCCGAACTGCTGCTGCGCTGCTACGAGTTGCTGTCTCGCAACGCCGCGATTCGCGAGCATTACCAGGAGCGTTTCAAGCATATTCTTGTGGACGAATTTCAGGACACCAACAAGCTGCAATACCAGTGGCTGAGATTGCTGGCAGGAAAAAACAACTCACTGTTTGCTGTCGGCGACGATGACCAGTCGATCTACGCTTTTCGCGGCGCGAATGTCGGCAACATGCAGGAGCTGACGCGTGACTTTCATGTTCAGAACGTCATCAAGCTTGAGCAGAATTACCGCTCGCACGGCAATATACTCGACGCGGCCAATGCGCTGATCAGCAACAACCGCAACCGTCTCGGCAAGAATCTGTGGACATCGGAAAATGGCGGCGAGCTGCTGCGCGTGTACGAGGCGGCGACCGATGTGGACGAGGCGGCGTTCATCGTTGACGAGATACGTCAGTTGAAATCTGAAGGCATCAATCTCAAGGAGATCGCGCTGCTGTATCGCTCTAACGCGCAATCGCGGGTGCTGGAACATGCGCTGGTGTCCGCCGGATTGTCGTACCGTGTGTACGGCGGGCTGCGTTTCTTTGAGCGCCAGGAAATTAAACATACGCTGGCCTATCTGCGCCTGATGCAGAACACCGACGACGATAATGCGTTGCTGCGCATCATCAATTTCCCGACGCGCGGCATCGGTGCGCGCAGTATCGAGCAGTTGCAGGAAGCCGCGAAACAGAACAATACGGTTTTATTCGATACTGCGGCACGAGCGGGTGGCAAGATATCTGCATTCGTCGCGTTGATCGAATCGCTGCGCGACGCGACGCGCGAGCTGCCGCTCCCGGAAATCATCGACCATGTGCTGGAGCACAGCGGCTTGACCGCGCATTATCAGAATGAGACCGGTGTGAAGAAACGCGAGGCCGAGGAGCGCCTGGAAAATATGAATGAGCTAGTCAATGCGGCGACGCTGTTCGTGCATGAGAACGAGGACGATAGTCTGACCTCATTCCTCACCCATGCGTCGCTGGAAGCTGGCGAGCATCAGGCGGGCGACCAGGATGATGCGCTGCACCTGATGACGGTGCATTCCGCCAAGGGGCTGGAGTTTCATACCGTGTTTATCACCGGGCTGGAGGATGGCCTGTTCCCGCATCAGAACAGCCAGCGCGAAGACGGTGGGCTGGATGAAGAACGCCGTCTGATGTATGTGGCGATCACCCGTGCGCGGCGCAGGTTGTATTTGAGCTTCGCACAAAGCCGTATGTTGCACGGTCAGGTGAGCTACGGCATGGTGTCGAGTTTTTTGCGCGAGTTGCCGGATGGGTTGCTGCATTGGATTACGCCGAGGGTGACGGCACAAAATTCTTACACCCTCTCCCCAGCCCTCTCCCATCAAGGGAGAGGGGGAGCGGCATCGGAAGCTTATGTTTATTCTCCCCTCTCCCCAGAGCGGGAGAGGGGTGGGGGAGAGGGGGCGGCAAGGCAATCACCGTGGCGTATCGGTCAGCGCGTGTTCCACCAGAAGTTCGGCGAAGGGGTTATTGTTGGCGTAGAGAGCAGCGGAGCGGATGCGCGCGTACAGGTCAATTTCAAACGCGCTGGAAGCAAGTGGCTGGCGCTGGAATATGCAAAACTGACGGCGGTGTAATCGAATTGAGGGGGCAAGATGCCCTCGCTCAAGATTTGATCGTGCGCACAGCGCACGCTACGTCTGATTCCATTTATTTTTCAAATGGGAAATAATCTGTAAGCGCGGTTTCCTGGCAAATTATCGCGGCCTGGAGGCCTCTCCCACGGTGGCTTTTTTCAAAGTTAATTTATGTTGTTTCACGTTAAAATTTCCCGTCATCCGGTGTAAAAATATCGTTTGCAACAACAGGATGTTTCTGAATTTCTTTTGCAACAGGGAAGATGTCGCAGTAGGCAGCATATATCGAAGTAAACATGATCGGCATCAGTATCAGCCAGCCGAGCATCATCGGTATGCTGGCGAGTATCGCCAGAAATAACAATGCTAAACCATACACCGATATTGGGCCAACGTTGTAAAGAAATGCGCGAAAACTCAGTTTCATTGCCGCAACCGGTGCGACGTTGTCAAAGAACACCAGCATCGGAGCAAATTGCATGGACATGACGAGCACGCTGAATAGCGTGAAGCCGAGCAGCACGGCAATGCTTGCCCCCGAGATAGCTTGCCTGATTATTTCAGGGTCTTGCGGTGTCTGACCGCTCATCAAAATACTGACCAGAGTGGCTCCGCCGACCATGATCATCACGCCGAAGATCAGGAATTGCCCGACCAGCGCGATGCCGCCCAGCGTGACCAACTGCGTGGTGTGTTGCCGGAAGCCGCTGGACAGGTGCGCCAATTCCAATTCTTCGCCTTGCTCCAGCGCGCGGCATCCGGCCATCAGGCCAACCAACACCGCCGGCAACAGCAAGCTGGCAAGCGGTTCGCCCACTACCGGTACGGCAGATAGCCCGGCTACTGCAATGAAGCAAATTAACAATAATACGGCCCACAACAGTGGCGCTTTTATGAACAGCGCGTAGCCCTGCTTGATCCATTGCCAGCCTTGTCCGGCTGCTAAACGTTGCGGTTTCATAATGTCTCCCTACAGCCAGACGGCTTGCGCCGTAGCGATGTGATTTTTCAAAATGCGTTCAAAGCGGCGCGGATCATGTGCGTGTATCAACTCGCCGTCGCGCGGTAAATGCATGTCGAATAAACGCGATAGCCAAAAGCGCAGTGCGGCAACACGCAGCATCAGTGGCCACGCGGCGCATTCGCTATCCAGTAGCGGGCGCACCGCGTGGTAGGCGCTCAGGAGCGCCTGTACGTGTGACGCATCCTGCATGCCGTCGGCATTCGTACACCAATCGTTGACGGTGATCGCCACGTCATACAGCAGCGCGTCACTACATGCAAAATAAAAATCGATCAGTCCGCCGACGCGGTTTTCTTCTAACAGCACATTGTCGCGAAACAGGTCGGCATGAATCACACCTTGCGGCAAGGATGCCCAATTCTGCCGCGCGTGCAGCGCGACTTCGCTATCCAGTAACGCGGCCAGCCCTGTATCCAGAAATGGCCGCACCTGCGGCGCGGTCACCGCACGCCATGCACCGCTACGCGGGTTGGGCATAATCTGTGAAAAACTCTGCCCGGCAAGGTGCATTTGTCCGAGCATCGCACCGATGGCGGCGCACTGCGTGATATTCGGTGTGATCGTGGATTTGCCGCTCAGGCGGCTGACGATGCAGGCGGGTTAG
>CAIZNF010000252.1 GCA_903934275.1 uncultured Nitrosomonadales bacterium | reverse complement strand
GGTGGCCAGCCGCTCACTCCGCTCATTTCATGGCAGGACAACCGCGGTGCGGCAAGCTGCGATGCATTGCACGCACATGAGAGTCTGATACGCGACCTCACCGGTTTGCCACTGACACCGTATTATTTTGCACCCAAGCTGCGCATCTTGTTGCGGGAAAACCCTGAGTGGCGATCAAGGCTGGAGCGCGGCGAATTGCTGGCCGGTACGCTGGATACTTTCCTGATCTGGCGTTGGACTGGCGGCAAGTATTTTATGACCGATGCATCCATGGCCGCACGTACCCTGCTGATGGACATTCACACACAGCAACGGTCTCCGCAACTCTGCGAAATCTTCGGCATCCCGATAAACATACTGCCAAAAATAAAACCATCCGCAGGACTGAATTTAAAATTGGACAACGGCCTAACCCTGCAAGCCAGTGTCGGCGATCAGTCCGCCGCGCTTATCGCCAGCGTCAGCGCAGACCGGGCGGAAGTCCTGGTCAATCTCGGCACAGGTTGCTTTGTGGTGCGCTATCTGCCAGATGGAAAAATCAGGCCTGATGGTTATTTAAAAACTCTGGTGTACCAAGACAGCGCACAGCACGTCCATTTCGCCATCGAAGGCACGCTCAACTCTATCGCTGCCGCGCTCGCCCCTTATCCGGTGGCTGATTGCCGGATAGAAGATTTATTTTCAGGAGATATTTTTTGCCTCGCGGAACCCAGTGGACTCGGTGCGCCCTACTTCCGAGCAGACATCGGCATCCGCTTTTCCCAGCCAGTTGAACACCTGACACAACATCGAATTGCAGCCCTGTTGCTGGAAACCGTTATTTTCCGCGTGGCGCGCATACTGGAAGATTTTCACCGCGAATCCCCTATTGAACGTGTTTATCTTTCCGGCGGATTGTCCGAATTGATCTGTTTGCAACAAGGCATCGCCCAGTGCTTGCCGTTTGACGTTTTTCGCTTGTCTCAGGCCGAATCCAGCCTGAAAGGAGCCGCGCTACTCGCCGCCGGGATGGCTCCTGCATCCCGCAGAAAAGCTGATGAAATATCGACCGCGCACGACACACAGGCACTGCCGGAAAAATACCTGCGCTGGAAGAAATGGCTCGATGCCTTGTTGGAGTAATACTGAAAATGGTTCGAAAAAATTACTTGTTTACCTATCATTACGAATGCGGTGCAGGCAAATTTTCTTTGCGCTTTGCATTTTGACGAACTCTGCGTATCATGAATCGATAATTTATTTCTAAAGGCAAATCATGGACAGTGCAATAAAAAAAAATTCGTTTAACCTGGCTTGTGCGATGATTTTACTTGCTTGCAGCGCAGGTGCGCAGGCAGGTTTGCAGGAGGGTGTCTCTGCTTATAAAAAGGGTAATTTTTCCGTAGCGCTAAAAGAACTTACGCCCCTCGCGGAAAGCGGCGACGCGAAGGCGCAAAACATTCTTGGGGAGATGCATAACAGCGGTATCGGTGTCCCACATGATCCGGTGAAAGCGGCATCATGGTACCGAAAAGCAGCCGAGCAAGGCAATGGATCCGCGCAAACATCTCTCGGTGTAATGTACGAAAGGGGGATCGGAGTCCCGCAGGATGACAAGGAAGCAGCGGCATGGTTTCACAAGGCAGCCGAACGCGGATATGCGGAGGCTCAATATATTCTCGGCGGAATGTATAAAAGAGGGCAAGGCACAATAAAAGCCGATCTGGTGCAGGCACACAAGTGGTTCAATTTGGCCGTAGCGTCCGGTTTTGATATAGCTCAGGATGATATGGAAGAGATCGAAGCCAAGATGAGCCGAAAACAAATCAAAAAAGCGCGATTAATGGCGAAGGAATGGCTGGCAAAGCGCCGATGATTGCGTATAAAAATTGAATTCGCGCCGCTGTTCAAGCGTCGAATTGCAAATAAACGTAGGCAAATTATGTCCACCATATCGGGTCGCCCCGGCAGGCTCATAACAGGCATAGCCGGAACTGAGTTTGGTTCGGATTGAGCCTGCGTCTCCTCCCGGATTGTTCGGTGTAAAAGCATGACAGTAAAACCTCCTTTGTCTGCCAGTGCCATGCGCCGCAAGGCGCGGCTTGATTCCCTTGCCACAATCGAATTCCCCGCCAATCTGCCGGTGGTGGACAGGCGTGAAGATTTGGCGCGCGCCATCAATGAAAATCAAGTGGTGGTCGTATGTGGCGAAACCGGCTCCGGCAAAACCACCCAGCTGCCGAAAATATGTTTGCTGCTGGGGCGCGGCATTCATGGTTGCATCGGCCACACCCAGCCGCGCCGTGTGGCTGCGCGTTCAGTGGCGGCACGCATCGCGTTTGAACTGAAAACAGAACTCGGCGGTGCAGTCGGCTACAAGGTGCGCTTCCACGACAAGGTGTCGCCCGACACCAGTATCAAATTAATGACCGACGGCATTTTGCTGGCGGAAATCCACAGCGACCCGCTGCTGAAAAATTACGACACACTGATCATCGATGAGGCGCACGAGCGCTCGCTCAACATCGACTTTCTGCTCGGCTATCTCAAGCAGTTATTGCCGCGTCGCCCCGACCTCAAACTCATTATCGCTTCGGCCACTCTGGACGCGGATCGCTTTGCCGCACATTTTGCGCGTGCCACCATCATTCAAGTTTCGGGGCGCAGTTACCCGATCGAGACGCGCTATCGCCCGCTACAGGTGGATGAGGCGGGCGATGCGCAGGATGTGCCGCAAGCGGTAAGTTCCTCGCTGGATGAGCTTGCTGCGGGAGGTTTGCATGGCGACGTGCTGGTGTTTTTGCCGGGCGAGCGCGAGATTCGTGATACGGCGGAAGTGTTGCGCAAACATCACCCAAAAGGCATTGAAGTATTGCCTCTATTCGCGCGTCTGTCTGCGGCGGAGCAGGACAGGGTGTTCAAAACTGGAGGACAACGGCGTATCGTGCTGGCGACCAATGTCGCGGAAACGTCGCTGACCGTGCCGAATATCGGCTATGTGATCGATTGCGGCCTGGCGCGAATGAATCGCTACAGCATCCGCCAGAAAGTCGAACAGTTGCATATCGAGAAGATTTCGCGCGCCGCCGCCAACCAGCGGGCAGGACGTTGTGGGCGGGTGATGAGCGGCGTGTGCATCCGGCTGTACGAAGAGGCGGATTTTTTGCAGCGTGCCGAATTTACTGACCCGGAAATTTTCCGCGTATCGCTGGCGACGGTTATCCTGCGCATGAGCGCGCTGGAGCTTGGCGATATTGCTGAATTCCCGTTTATCGAGTCGCCCAGCCCGCGCATGATCGCGGACGGCTACCAGCTATTGATGGAGTTGGGGGCAATTCAGGATTCACCCTCACCTGCAGTGCGCGTTCCGGCTGGTACGCCGGAACCGCTCGATGGGCGCAGAGCATGCTCTGCGAATTCCCCATCTCGCCCCCCGCCCCTCTCCCCTCAAGGGAAAGGGGATGAGCATTCCCTCCCCCCTTGCGGGGAAGGGTTGGTGAGAGGGGGCAAGATGCTTACACCACTCGGGCATGAACTGGCCAAGTTGCCGCTTGATCCGAAAATAGCGCGCCTGTTGCTGGCCGGGCGACAGTATCAGTGCCTGACCGAGATCCTGATTATCGCCAGCGCACTGTCGGTGCAAGATCCGCGCGAGCGCCCACTGGATCGCCAGGAGGCAGCAGACACCGCGCATAAGCGTTTTGCCGACGAGCGTTCCGATTTTCTGGCTTACCTGAAAATGTGGGCATGGTTCGAACAGGCGGTTGCGCACAAGCAATCCAACCGTTTACTG
>CAIZNF010000251.1 GCA_903934275.1 uncultured Nitrosomonadales bacterium | reverse complement strand
TCCTACAAAAGATCAATCCGCATTATGAAGCCGCCAATGTCCGAGCGGTTGCATTGCTGAATAAAATCCTCGAAGTCGCCAAAACCAGATATGACCGTGCAGAGGAGCGTTATATCCTGTTTCGCAATACCGTCATCGGCAGCATATTGCTGGGTCTTTTGCTGGGTGCCATCGCGGCGACGCTGTTGATACGCTCGATCATGCGGCCACTCAACAGGGCGGTAGGGCACTTCAAGGATATAGCCAATGGCAACCTGAACGAAAGCATCTCGGCTTCCGGCAGGGATGAAATTGGCCAGGTGTTGGGTGCGCTGGCGGCCATGCAGGTAAAATTGAAAGTGGTCATTGATGAGCTTGAGCATGTTGCCAGCACCGATAAACTTACCGGTTCATGGAATCGGAGACGGCTTGAGGAATCCGTCAGGAGTGAGATGGATCGCCTGAAACGCTATGACCATCCTCTGTGTTTGATGGTTTTCGATATTGATTTTTTCAAGAAGGTGAATGATCGTTACGGTCACGGTGTCGGCGATCAGGTGCTGGTTGAGTTTGCGGCGCAGATACGGTCATCCCTCCGCACCTCTGATTCCCTTACGCGCTGGGGTGGAGAAGAGTTTGTTTTGCTATGTCCCAATACAACACTTTCAACAGCAACGCTGCTTGCCGAGCGGCTGCGCAATAAAATTGCAGGTGCAAATTTCCCGGAGGTGGGCAACATCACAGCGAGTGTCGGTGTGGCCGAATGCGTCTCGGGAGAAACTTTTGAGCAGTGGTTTCAACGGGCTGATGAAGCACTTTATCGGGCTAAATCGGGCGGTCGTAACCAGGTACAAATTGCCCCGGAAGCGCCGAATAGAACCGGTATGGGAGAAAATGTCGCCGCGAATTTTGTGCAGCTTGTCTGGCACAAGTCATACGAAAGCGGTAACGATGTGATTGACCGCGAGCATCAGGGGTTGTTCGTTGATGCCAACGAGCTGCTGGCCGCGATACTTTCAGGGCGGCCGGTGGATGAGGTACAAACACTCGTGGATACCTTGATTCGCGATGTGGTGAAACATTTTCAAGACGAGGAGGCGATTCTCGATGCGGCTGGATACCCCGGAACTGCGGGACATGCCGCCATACATCGCGAACTCGTCAGTGATGCTGTTGTGCTGGTAGATAGGTTCCATGCGGGCACACTGGGCATCGGCGAATTGTTCAATTTCATGGCTCACGATGTAGTTGCCAGGCACATGCTGGGTGCGGATCGTGAATTTTTCCCTTATCTGGAAGCTCGGCGTTAACGTAGCGAAAATAAAGATTTGCTTTGGTGTTTTTGAAATACGCAAATCTGCTGCAAGGCGTACCGATCATAATCAGTACGTAATATTATGAAAAAAGGAGAACGATAATGGAATTGATTGAATGGAACGACTCTTTCAGTGTGGGAAATGTGCTGATGGATGCGCATCACCGAGTGTTTTTCGAGATGATCAAGGAATTCAGCCAGCTTGAAGACAAGAATAATCAGGATGCTATAAAGCAGCGCATCGAGTTCTTGATCGAATAT
>CAIZNF010000250.1 GCA_903934275.1 uncultured Nitrosomonadales bacterium | reverse complement strand
CGCGCGTAGATGAACATTGAGACTAAGCAGTTAATTTTTTTTAAACAACCAACAGGAGAATGTGACATGGCTCAGACCTTGCAAAACCATCTATCTGTGGCATCAAACAGCAGCGCAAACAAAATTGTTTTCCCTTTGATCGCCTCAAATGAGCCGTTACCGTTACACCAGAATGATGTGACACCCGCGAATCCGCCGGAAATATGCGCCCATATCGGTCAGTTATACGGCATCAGCGATTGGGCGATCAGGATGATTGGCGTGACCTGGGGCGATTGGGTCAAGCATGGCTGTGTACAGCGGAAAATAAGGAAATACGCGACCCACCGCACGGCGCGCCATGTCCCCGCCACACCGTGCCACTGGGCAAGAAAATTCATTGAGACGAAAGAACAATTGGAATGGGGCGGGCAGGTTTTGCCAAACAAAAACGCTTGCTGCGAGAAGGCATTCTTTTAAAGGAGGCTGTATGAATATGATCATCGAGCGAAGTTCGCGAGCACCGGCAGCCGCAGATGCGCAAATCGCGCGCGTACTGTTGAAATCTGCCGAAGAGAAACTCGCCAGCGCGCCGGAAAAAAGGCTGAAGCCGCGCCCTGCCGAAGAGCTGCTGCACGAACTTGAGGTGCATCAGATCGAGCTGGAGATGCAGAACGAGCAGTTGCGTCAGTCGCAAATTGATCTGGAAGCATCGCGCGACCGTTATGTAGATTTTTATGATTTTGCCCCGGTTGGTTATCTCACCCTGAGCCACAATGGCATGATCGACGAGATTAACCTTACCTGCGCCGCGCTGCTCGGAGTGGAGCGCAGCAACCTACAGAGCAGGCCTTTTGCCCATTTTGTGGCCACGGAAGACCGCGACCGATGGCACCGCGATTTTTTGGCTGCGCTAAAAGGTGACACCCCTCTGTCTCTTGAACTGATGCTCCAGCATGGCGGCGGATCACGCTTCAACGCCCAGCTGGATTGCCTGCGGCTGAAACAAGATGGCAAGGGATTTGTGATGCGCATCGTGCTGACCGATATCACCGAGCGCAAAATGAAAGAAGAAGTTTTGCGCAGGAGCGAGGAGGGTTTTCGCTCCATATTCGAGCAGGCCGGGGTGGGCGTGGCTATCATCGAAAGCGCAACGGGAAAATTCCTGCGGGCCAACAAGAAATATGCGGATATTGTCGGCCTCACCAAAGAAGAGCTGCTCTCGTCATCTTTCAGTGAAATCACTCACCCCGAAGACTTGCAGTCAGACTGGGCCTATATGGAAAAGCTCAAGAGCGGGCAAATTTCCGAGTTTTCTCTGGAGAAACGCTACATCCACAAAAACGGTTCCATCGTGTGGGTATCACTGACCGAGTCACCGCTGTGGTACGATGGGCGCGAACTCAAACAGCACATGGCGATCGTTAACGACATCACAGGCCGCAAAAATTTCGAGGAAGATATATTGCGCTCCAACGTCGAGCTGGAGCAATTTAGCTACGCTATTTCTCACGATTTGCGCCAGCCGTTGCGCATG
>CAIZNF010000249.1 GCA_903934275.1 uncultured Nitrosomonadales bacterium | reverse complement strand
TCCTCACTTCGTTCGGAATGACAGTTTTTTATCCACAAGCGACAATTTGTTGTCGCTTAATTTTGCATTAGAGACTAACAGCATTTCACTTTTCATCTAAAAGTAGAATTACATTAACCGCCAACATTCGGGCACAACATGGAATAACCAATATGGAAGACAACGTCCCTTCCCTGCGCAGCCACCTCATGGAGCGGCTGCTGACATCGCTCTTTATGCTGTGGCTAGCCAGCTCCAGTGTGGGATATTTCGCCACACTTAATTATGCAAACCACCCCTATGATCTGGTATTGCTGGAGCGGGCACGAATGGTGGCAGAGCAGATGAAGTTGGGAAGCGGGCAAGAGCGGCTGGATTTCAAGCCAGTTCTGCCAGACGGCAGTGACCCCGGCATATCGGATCAAGTGTTTTATACCGTTAGCGATAGTGACGGAGAAAAAATTGCCGGCAACGCAAATCTTTCCCGCCCGCTTTCTTATCGCAGAGGCAAAACCGGGCCACTATTCAACAACGGCGAGCACGAAGGAGAAAAAACCCGCATAGTAAGCTTGGTTTATCCGAGTTCATCCGGCGGAAAACCGCTCCAGTTGCACCTGTCAGAAACCACTCACCAGCGCCAGGCATTGATTCGCGGTATTTTTGCCTATATTGTGATTCCCCAGTTACTGTTGATCCTGATTGCGGCAGGAGTAGTCTGGTACGGGCTGAAACAAGGGCTGATGCCGCTGGAGCGCTTGCGGCGTGAAGTGGCGATGCGGCGACGCGACGACTTGAGCAGACTGGATGAAACCAAAGCACCGGCAGAGGTGCGCCCCTTGATAGATGCCGTGAACGATTTGCTTGAAAGATTGAAGCAAGCAATGCGGGCACAGAAACGCTTTATTGCCGATGCCGCACATCAACTGCGCACCCCGCTTGCCGGCCTGAAAACCCAGGTTGAACTGGCGTTGCGCGAACATGACACGGAACGCAAACAGCACACCTTGGGGCAATTGCTTATCAGCGCAAAGCGCAACACTCACCTGGTAAACCAACTTCTGGCGCTGGCGCGCAACGAGCCCGACGGCCAAGGAGACTACACATTTGCTCAACTTGAGCTCAACCAACTTGCTCAGGAATGCACCATGCACTGGGTATCTCTGGCGCTGGAAAAGAATATCGACCTGGGGTTCGAAGGAGTCTCACCGAACGTACCGGTGCGCGGAGATGCGACCAGTCTGACCGAAATGCTCGGCAACCTGATCGACAACGCGATTCGCTATACGCAAACGGGGGGGCATGTTACGGTCAGAGTAAGCACCACGCAAGATGGGGCGATACTGCGGGTAGAGGACAATGGAGTGGGAATCGAGCCGCAATATCGTGAACGCATATTCGAACGCTTTTATCGTATCCTCGGCAGCGGGCAAAGCGGCAGCGGACTCGGCCTCGCCATTGTGGCCGAAGTGGCAAAACGACACGGCGCAACGATCACGTTAGATCGTGGACACGACGGAATCGGGACGCTGATCAGTATTTATTTCTTATCACAAGGTTAAAAAAATCAAACGAGAGTAGGTACGCAAGCCTCAGAGGCTGTGAAGTATTCAAATATTTCTTTTTCGCACACCCAAGAGACTTAAGGGGAATCCAATAATTATCGTGTCGCGCTCAGCCAGCGTTGCGTTTTTTCCATGTCTTGCAGAAATTTTAAATCTGCCCCCCGCCGCAACCGGGCGGCGCGCAGCGCTATCAGACCGAGCTGCGCTGTGGCAAGCGCGTCAGCCAATGCGTTATGACGCGCATCGTTGCCTATCGCAAAATGTTTAAGCCAATCATCCAGCGCGCGGTAATTGCTTGTATGCTCCGAATACAAATCGGGCAACACGTAAGCCAGATCAACCCATGTGTGGCGAAACTCGACACCCAAAAATTTCAGAAACGCTTTGCGCAGCATGGTCGCGTCAAAAACCACATGGTAAGCAAACAATGGCGCGCCATCCAGATAATCAAGAAAGGCCAGCAACGCATCTTCGGGCGGCAGTCCGGCGCGTTGTGCGCTACCGCCTATGCCATGCACCAGTATGTTTGCCTTGGCACTCGCCACGTCTTGGCGCAACACCACTTCGAAGCTATCGGCAAATGTAATATGTCCGGAATTTATGGCAACCGCGCCAATGGCGATCAAATGATCATTGGCGAGACTGAGGCCGGTGGTTTCCACATCCACCACCACTATCCTGTCTCTGGCAAAATCGGCTTTGCAGCCGGTGGAAATTTTCAGTTTGAGCAGATCGAGCCGCGCCTGATGCTCTGCTGACAGCGTGACAACTGGCCGCATAAAACGCGCTAACAGCTTCTGTATCACAAGCGGTATTCCATAGCCAAACGGCTTTGCATCTTGCGTGACTGGCGGAGCGCCTCTTTGAGTATGCGTCTATCCAGATCGTTGAGTTGATTCGGATTGATCTGATTGTTCATTGCCACACCCTGTTCACCGCATTCGTATTGATGCAGCAAGCGCATCGTCTGGAGAAAATAAAACGCATCTATCCAGCCCTCGATTTCCGCCGTGCTGATATGCAGTGGCTGTGCGATATCACGCAAGCGTTGCACGGTATTGGTGGCAGTGCTGCCACATGCCAGGCTGAGTATGCGTGCCGCGTCGACGAAAGGGGTTGTGCCGTTCAGTTTGATGTCCAGAGTTTGCTGTTGGCCAACGACGAAGTCGCGCACGATCCCCAATGGCGGGCGATTGCGTAGCGCATTGGCCGCCATCTGATGCAGGAAGCGGGGTGTAACTGCGACCTTTTTACTCAGCCATGTACGCAACGAAACGGCAAATGTTGTGTTGCCATACAAGCTGCGAAAATCAAAAAATATTGAAGCATTGAGCAAATCCTCAGGACTGCCGCTATCTACCCATTCGGCAAAGGCATTCTGCCACTCCTCTCTGGATAAACACCATTTGGGGTTACTCGCCATGATGCCACCGTTACATAGCAGAAATCCGCAACTGGCCAGCGTTTCATTGATACGTAGAGCCACGGGTAATAAGCGATGGCGCACCGAATCTGCCGTCTCGCCTTCTGGCACTGTGAAAACAATGCCGTTGTCCTGATCGGTATAAAAGGTCTGCTCCAACCGGCCCTCCGACCCTAGCGCCAACCAGCATAATTCGGTCTGGCATGAATTGGGCTGCTGCAATCCCGATGCAATGCATTCCAGTTCGATGATGCGCTCCGTCAGCAAATCATTCAGCGTGGAAATAAGCTGGGTGATCTGCGCGGCTAGCACGCCTCGCGCCATCATGTTATGGGTCATGCTGCGGATGTCGGCGGCGGCTTGTTGCAGCTCTTCAAGGTGCTGCGCGTGGCGTATGCTCGAGCCGATCTGGCGCAAACCTACTCGCTGCAGGGCGAACAGATCTTTTTCCGATACCAGCCCGACCAGTCGCTCGTTTTCGACGACCAGCACATGTCGGAACCCTTGCCTGGCCATGGTCAACGCCGCCTCATAAGCCAACGCCTGTGGCGGCAGAAAGGTCAGATTAGTGGTCATGATGCCTATCACCGGTTGCGCCAGATCAATCTGCGGCAGCGCGATACGCGCCAGCACATCGGGCAACGTCAGAATGCCGAGCGGTCGCCCGGCATCGTCAATCGCCACCATTGAGCCGATGCGTGACTCATGCATTTGCCGCAACACATCGCGCACGCTGCTTTGCGGCGAGCAGGTGATGGGCGTGCGGCGGATGATACTGGCCAGTGTGCTGGAAAACGATTGCTGCTCGGTGGATACCTGCGAGAGTTGCGCCCGCATTGCCTGGGTGGATTGTTCGAACAGTGCAGCGATACGGCGGGTGCAGAAATCCTTGAACACCAAAGATAATTCGATCAGCTCAAGAAAATGCTGTGCTGCCAATTCAAAACAGAACACATCTTCTTCGGCGCGATATTCAGATGTCACCGCGCGCCGCGCCAATAAAGCACCCACGGGAAAACACTCGCCTTCGTGCAACTCCAATACAGCGTTCTGTTCTACATTGGCTGGGCGTGTTCCACGCACCAGACCCTGCTTGATCACAAAAAAGTGCGTCGCATTACCTTGCTGCGGAGATGCGAGCACTTCACCCTTCGCGTAATAGGCAAGCCGCATACGCTCCAGCATCCAGAGCAGGTGCTCCCGTTCCATGCGGTCGAACGGCGCGTGTCTGGCAAAAAATATTAACTGTGCCGCATGTGTCGCACTCAAGTAATCCCCCTTTTTGGATCAAGCAATAGCATATTATAGAGGCCATTGTAATCAAACAAGCCTGACATTACTTCGTTTTAAAGGCCGCTCATGCCCCACCAACAAATCCGTCGTTTGCGTTGGACAGCGTTCATTCTGGTGGCGCTCTGCTACATGCTGGCATTTTTTCATCGCATGGCACCTGCCGCCATTGCCGGCGAATTGCAGCACGATTTTCAGGCCAGCGGCGCGGCGCTCGGCGGCTTGGCTGCCATGTATTTCTACGTTTACACCCTGATGCAAATACCGGTCGGCGTGATGGTCGACACATTAGGGGTGCGCCGTATCGTCAGCGCGGGCGCGTTGGTGGCGGGTGTTGGTTCACTCATGTTCGCGTGGGCGGATAGCCTGCCTATGGCGTACACCGCGCGCTTATTGACCGGGCTTGGAGTATCGGTATTCTTCATCGCGCTGATGAAAATAAATGCCGTGTGGTTTCACGACAGGCACTTCGGCGCGGCGGGAGGGCTTGCTATTTTATTGGGAAATATCGGCGCAGTATTGTCAGCATCACCTTTGATGTGGCTGGTGACGCAAACTTCATGGCGTAACGTGTTTGCCGGTATCGGGTTATTTTCTTTGCTGATGGCGCTGCTGGTGTGGCTGCTGGTGCGCAACCATCCGCACGATGCCGGGCTGCCCAGCACGCGTGAACTGGAGGGTAAAGCGCCGCACCAAAAACATCACGGGCATTGGTGGGACGGCCTGATGCAAGTGGCTAAAAATCGCGCGACATGGCCCAGTTTTTTTCCCAACTTTGGCATTGCCGGAACACTGTTCGCCTTCGCCGGGTTATGGGCGGTGCCGTATTTGCACGATGCACACGGCATGAGTCGCGAATTGGCCAATCAGCACAACAGCCTGCTGTTGATCGGGTTCGCCATCGGTGCGATGTGCAGCGGATTGCTCTCCGATTTCATTGGCCGCCGCAAGCCGATCATCATCGGCGGCTCCCTGTTGTATGTGTTGTGCTGGTTGCCGATCTTGTTGCTATGGCAATTGCCCCTGGCATGGAGTTATACGCAGTTTTTCCTGATGGGGTTCGTCGCATCCGGCTTCACTCTCGGATGGGCGTGCGCGAAAGAAGTAAATCCGCCCGCGCTTTCCGGCATGGCGACGAGCCTGGTGAATACCGGCTCTTTCCTCGGTGCGGGTATTCTGCAACCGCTGGTGGGTTGGATAATGGATGGAGCCTGGGGCGGAAAGGCACTCGATGGGGTGCGCATTTACTCGCCGGAGAATTATCAAACCGGGCTTTCCGTGATGTTTGTTTTTGCGCTGATTGGTTTGATCGGATCATGCTTCATCCGCGAGACCTATTGCCGTTACGCCAGTGACACAACATGACAATTCCAGTTGACGATGATTTTATTGAGAACATACTTAAAACTGATGTTACGCACCGTCTATTTATCCGCAGATGGCGCAGATTCACGCAGATTAAAAACAAGTCGTTTATGTTCAAGGCGTGGCGCACCGAAGTTTGGGAGTAATGCGCGATGCAGGCTCGAAGCCTTGAGGTAATTGATAACCTGCGCATCTTCATTACCGGTCAGCCGCTGTAACGCCTTGAGTTCGACAATGACCTCGCCAAAACACACGAAATCAACCCGATACGTTGCAGTAAGTGGCTTACCCGGTAAAAAATTGGCAAGAACTGTTCGCGAACGTAGAGAATGCCGCGCGCCTGGAGTTCGTGTTCCGGTGCCTCCTGATAAACCGCTTCCAGAAATCCGTGCCCAAGTTCACCATGCACAGCCATTGCAGCACCAATAACAGCATAGGTCTGTTCATCCCGTTTTTGAGTATCTGCGTCCATCTGCGTCATCTGCGGATTATGTTTTTTGTGGGTACTGCGTAACATCAGTTACTTCTTCTCCATCGCCCCCGCGACTGCTTAACTCAGCAACACCACCCATTCAGATTCGCCCACCCGCCGCAGCATACACCGCAGAATCTTTGCGCTGCCCAACGGCGACGATTAACACTTCAATCGTTTTCTTATTAACGCGGTACACAATCCGTGTGCTGCCTGTGCGAATACGGCGACACCCGGCGAGTTGACCCGTCAGCGCTTTACCCAGCTTGTCAGGCTCTCCGTGCATGATTCGTTTTTCGATCACCTTCAATATAATCCGTGCCTCGGACTGCCCGATGGTTTGAAGATCAGTGACAACCTCTTCATGGTAAATGACCCTCCAATTCATTGGTCAACCTGCTCTTCAACGCCAAAGCGGGCGACCATATCGTTGTGGCTAATGGCTTTCGACCGGTCAAAAGAGGATAAGCGTTCTGCCGCGACAGCGCCTATCCTCAAATCATCCAGTTCATCCATCAACGCTTCATAACGATCCGCAGGCAGCAGGACGGCTGCAATGGCATTGTTTTTCAACACGACGTATTTGGCCTGTTCGCCATTGTCGATACGGTCAAAAATATCTTTAGCCCGACGCTGAATATCCGTGACTGAAATTGTTTCACTGGTTCTCACTTCCATGACGCACCTCGCATTGATAATAATTGTTTGATTATTATCAAACAAGGGTAAGGCGAAGTCAAATGCTGAATTTGTCAGGCTACGACTTGCGGATTGACCATTAGCTTCGTAGGGTGGGCAAGGATTCATCTGCCCACGCTGTTCCGTTCCCGCGTGGGCAGAGCGTGTGCTGTTGGGGATAAAATGGAGGCCTCATGAAAACTGCAAAGCTGTTTCAAAATGGTCAGAGCCAAGCAGTCAGGCTTCCCAAAGAATTTCGTTTCGAGGGAAACGAGGTGTTCATCAAAAAGGCCGGCAACGTGGTGCTGCTCATTCCGACTTCGCACTCTAGGGATTCCCTCGAAAAACGATTACGACAATAAAGCGGTGAATGAATTGGTCGGAATGCGCTTGGCGCAAGCCTGTGGCATTGAAACGCCGGAGGTAAGACTGATTGCACTGGGCGACAATAAATCTGCGCTGGCGATTAAGCGTTTCGATACCGATGGACAGGCTATTTTTCCATTGATGAGTGCAGCCAGTGCGATAGGCTATGCAGAGGGCGAGCAGATCAAAAAAGATTACCGCTATGTCGCTCAAGCGTTAATCCGCCTTTCGTCACGCCCGCAAGAAGATTGCCTATCGCTCTTCAAACGATTGGTGCTGAACGTGCTGATTTTCAACCGCGACGATCACATTTTTAATCAGGCGTTGCTCATGAAAAATGGCCGCTGGCAGTTGTCGCCGGTGTACGACGTGGTGTGCGGTGAAGGCAATAGCCGCACCCATGCCATGACGATAGGCGAGCAAGGAGCGACAGGGAATTTGAGCAATGTGTTATCTGCAGCGAATTCATTTGGATTGAATGCAACTCACGCGAAACAGGTGGTGGATGAAGTGCGCGAAGTAGTTTCTGGCTGGCAGGAAATCGCCAAGGTGAATGGCATCGAAACGGGTGATGCGCAAAAAATCGCATGGGCGATTGCTCATGCGGATGCGCTGCGTTGATGTTTTATGCTAAGGAAACACAGATTTATTCGTCATCCCCGCGAAGGCGGGGATCCAGATGCTTGAATTGACTGGGTTCCCGCCTACGCGGAAGCGACGAAATCGAATTTCATCGTTCCCACGTCCCGCGTGGGAATGCAGAACGTGCCGCTCCTGCGGCACAGGACGCAGAGCGTCCACTACGGAAAGATATTGTCCCGGCACCCAAGAGGAGCTCCCACGCGGAGCGTGGGAACGATGTGACAGACTTTCCCACCATCCCACCATCCCACCATCCCACCATCCCACCATCCCACCATCCCAC
>CAIZNF010000248.1 GCA_903934275.1 uncultured Nitrosomonadales bacterium | reverse complement strand
TAAGTATCAGGCCATTGAAATAGCTGACCACACTCAATCTTTATCGGGAGAGAGATTGATCACGCAATTCGACACAATGACATCGAAGCTACCGCTTTCCAACCCGAGCTCATCGAGTTTCTCGATATAGCCCTGTTTGAATATGACGTTGTCAAAACCAAACGTCTCGGCGTGATAGGCGCGATAACTTTTTGCAACCGCAAGCTGCTCTTCCGTCATATCCACCCCGACCACATGACCATGCGCTCCCGCCAGTTGCGCCAATGCATAGACATCTCGACCCGAGCCGCTGCCCAAATCCAGAATCCGGCAACCCTCCAGCAGCAGCGGACAAACCAAGCCACAGCCGTAGTAGCGTGACATCACTTCAGGGTGGATGCGCGCCAGCAGCGGCTTGAGCCAGCCCGGCACATTTGACGCGTCGCAACAAGCGGAGGTTTTCAGGTCGCCTGAAGTCTGGAGCTGTTTGCCGTAATAATCCTTGACGATTTCATGCATGGCATCTACCCCAAATAATCCCAAAAAGTTCATTAGAACCGACTGTCCCTTCCCTTTGCAAGGGGGGGACATTATGTTCTAACGGCCGCGGTAGGGATAATTACATGGCAATAAAGCGATAGTCGAGTCAAACAAACCAAACGAATTTTCTACTACAAAGTTGCAGCAACTCATTTGTATTCACTGCGCAGCATGTCAGCCGCCACACGCATTACATGCATCTTCTTGGCCGCGATTTCCGGTGTGTTCATCGGTCTGTCCGAAAACGTGCCGAACCCGCAATCGGAGTTGAGGTATATCTGCTCTGGACGCCGGTATTTGAGCAGCTCTTTCACTTTGTTTAACACGAAATCCACCGTTTCCACCTCAGCCGTGCGGGGATCGACTACGCCGAGGCCGATCTCTTTGTCGTCCGGCAGGTCTGCAAGTACATCCATGCTTCCAGCGCGGTCAGTGGCATATTCCAGGACGAGCTGATCCACATTCATCCTGCTGAAGAATGGGACCAACGGGCCGTAGGCTCCGCGTAAAAGGACGCTTTCTTTGCGGCTCCAGTTGCCACGGCAGACGTGCAGCGCGGTTTTGATTTTTCCGGAAAAACCTTCGACGACGCGGTTAATGAGGTCGACGGCAAAATCCAGTTCTTCTTTCGGGCTGCTTTTTTCCGAAAGAGCTGCGCACATGAAGGTATGGGTTTCGTTCGGCCCGGCAAAGGCCACTTCGGTCAACACCGGTTCGTCAAACTGCACGAACTGGCAACCGTTGTCGCACAGGGCCGCCAGCTCCTCGCGCAGGATGTTGACCACGGCATTCCCCATCGATTCCTTATCGGGATAGAACTTGCTGGAGAGTGCTTTTACCCACATCGAACGCGTCATGAGATAGGGGCCGGGCAGCGTCATTTTTATGAGCTTGGCCGTCTGTTTCCGCAGATAGAGGTAATCGTTCAGCGCCAGCGGACTCTTTCTTTTCAGGTTGCTCACCGCCACCGGGTTCTTGATGGCGAAAGCTGGGACGTCCAGCGCGCTCAACAGCCGCTCGAACGCGGCCTTGTCTTCGACAAAGTCCAGCATTTCCGCCAGGCTCATCAGGCGTGCCCCTTCGATGTGTTCCGCGATGAAGGAGAAGAAGCTGTCGCGGCGTTGCTCACCGTCGCTGACGATTTCGACCCCGGCATCTTCCTGTAGGCGGAGCGCTTCCAGCACCGCCTTGTCGGCGATGGCGTCGAATGCCTCTTTGGTTATGGTGCCCTTCTGTTTGTTGCGCAGGGCTTTCAGCATGTCATCGGATCGTGGCAAGCTGCCGACGACTGTGACGGGGAAAAGCGGCATATCACTCATGTTCATGATTACAACGCGCCCTTGTGGTAAGTGAGTTTCCTTGTCCAGTCAGTGCTCTCCTTGCTGTCTATTTCAACATACGCTTTAGACATGGCGTTTACCGGCTCACCAGCCTGCTTCGGCTCAAGAATAAGATCCCTGCCTCGCGTCCAGGTGACGCGCCGCTCTTCTATGGAGCCGAAATAGTAATTGACCTTCGACGTATCCGGGCCGGAATATCCGTCCGCTGTTGTAAGATTCACATACGCCGTGTTATCGGCGGTTAAGGGGAATTCGCCATCAAAAATGTCAGCAATTGCTACATCGAGTGGTATCCATCCGATTTTAGGCGCGAAGAATTCGACCCAGCAGTGATAGCTCTGATCTTTATCCTTGCCGTCAAGCTCTGCTTTGAAAAACGAGCCATAAACGAGACGTGTGGGTATTCCTGCCGCCCGGCTTATGGCGGTGTAAAGCGAATGGAAATCCGTGCAATTGCCGGTTCTCGAAAGGAGGCAATACTGTGAGTCACCCACCTTCGAGGCTTTTTTATCCTTCGGATTTTTGACCCAGTAATCAACGTTGTGAAGTGTCCAGTCATATATTTTTCTTGAAGCGGTAACAGGATTCTTTTCATTTCCTACAATCTCATTGGCCAGCTTTTTAATTTCTTCGTCAATAACGATATGCTTGTTCTGACCCAGATATTTTTCCATGCCTTTGATATCAGCCTTCGTGTATGGGCGGGCCTTTTTCGGATCTACTGACACCCGCACCTCTTTGCGGGTTATTGTGAAGCTGTTCGTAACTGAAAAACTTTCCTTGTCCGGGTTTTCTATCTCAATATAAATAAGGCTGTTTCCCTCCGAATCTTTTACGATTCTGTGTTTGTAGGGCGATTCCACTTTCATATTTGAGACCACCTGCGCCGGGTCATCCTGTGGCATCACAAACCATGCACGTATTTGATGTGCTCCCTTGGGGATGTTTATGTTGAACTCGTTGCGTGCGTCAAAGACACCTTTTTTAGCATCATCCGCCCATGCGCCAGAAGCGATGCCAAACATAACAGTGACCAGTGCAACCAATACGGCTATGACGTGTTTCATGTTTTTTCCCCAATAAAATTAAAATTGTTTCGACTGTTCATACAACTTTCATCCCGATGGAAATCTCTGCATTGCGAGCTAGCGTGTTCAGGACGGGCGAGGCCGCGAGCGTTTCATGCCACAGTTGTTCCAATGTTTCCGGTGCGGCGTCGGACTTGACATACGCTTCGCCGATGATTGCTTTGAACCCGCTATGCCCCTCGGTTTCCGCACCCAGAAAGACAAAAATATTGTCTATCTTCCCGTTGAGGGATATTTCTATCTGCTCGATCCCCACGTTCCGCCGCGAGGCGCGTATCTGGAATCCCATCGCGAGGCAACTCCCCAGCGCGCCAAGAAGATATTCCACCGCGCTAGGGGCATCGTCCTTCACGTCGAAGCTGGCGGGTTGACCTGTTGCCCACGAGTGGTTACGACAAAACACCTTGGCCTGCATGCCGCCGTTCCAGTACACCCGCGTCCGCCAAACGTATTCGCGTGCTTTCAGGTAGTCGTCATCCGGCTTTTTCCCGCCGGTGCCATGCCGGACAAAATACTTGCCGTGATTTTCTGCTGGCTGCCAGCCGAGATATGGGTTTTGGGTCATCCGGCACCAGGATGGAAGATCTTCTTTAACGCTTATTTCTGTGCTCCGTATCTCAAGGACTTCTCCCTCCGGCACGGCGGTCATCGCCTTGCTGATGATGAGGAGCAACCCGGATCCGCAGTCGAGGTTGCCCCCTTCGCAGACATGAAACTTGTCCTCGTCGCCCGCAGGGACGCTAAAGTATTCTTCAGACATGGTCGCCGCTACGTTGTTCGCGCTAGTATGTGATGCAGGACTAGTATGTGATGCAGGAAGCGCCAGTGGTCAGGAATTCGACCAACTTTGCTCCGCCTACGATGGTCGCGCCCTTTATAAGATTAGCTTCGTCGATTTTGCGTTTTTTCACACAGGGGGAGCAGCACCATACGATGCCACCCGCCTCGATGAAATCGTCCATCAGCTTTTTCAGCGGGGCGAACCCTTCTTCATGTATGGTGTCCGCATAGCCGGGGACGGCCAAACGCACGCCTTCCACGCTGAGCCATACCGCAGTTTCAACGCCGGATGCCACCGATGCGTTCGCCACTACGAAGCCGACGGTCGCCTTGTCGGTGTTGTCCTTGGCGTGAGGGATGCTTATCGCTAGTTTTGACATAGTAAAATTCTCCTGTAAAAGT
>CAIZNF010000247.1 GCA_903934275.1 uncultured Nitrosomonadales bacterium | reverse complement strand
CTTCTTCACAGCCATGCCCGATGACTTTTACTCGGTCAAATCGGACAAGCTCGCTGAAGAACTGACCGGCGCAACCCTGCCCACGATCATTGACGTGCGCTCCGCTGAAGAATTCGCCAAAGACGGCTACATTGACGGCGCAGTCAACCTGCCCTTCAACGACTTCTTCGCCAGCCTCGACCAGGTCCCCGCTGACAAGGATGCACGTGTTGTCGTGTTGTGCGCCTCTGGTCACCGCGGCTCGATCATCATGATGGCACTTCGCCTCATGGGCTACACTGATGTTGTCAACCTCGCGGGCGGACTCGGCGCGTGGAAAACTGCCAATATGCCCGTCGTCGGCTGGGTCAACTGGACAGCCGTATGGAATGAATATCTCACCAACATCCCCGAAGGCTACTACACCATCAAAGCCGCAGACCTCAACACAGCCTTAACTGAAAAAGCTCCATTCCTGCTCGATGTGCGTGAGGTTGCCGAACTGGAAAAGGATGGTTACATCGCCGGCGCAGTCAATATCCCGGTGCGTGAAGTCCTCGCCAACCTCGATAAACTCCCCGCGCAAGATCAGCCGATCGTGATCTACTGCGCATCAGGCGCCCGCGGCGCAATGCTCATGGCAGCCCTGCAATTCCTCGGCTACACCGATGTAAAGAATCTCGCCGGCGGACTTGGTGGATGGAAGAAAGCCGAACTCGCTGTTGAGACAGGCACCCTTCCCGCCGCCCCGGTAGCTGGTACCGCTCCCGAAGTGGACGCGACCCGTTTGGCGAATCTCACCACCTTCCTTGCCGAATTGCCCGAGGGTTTCTTCACAGTCAAAGCCGCCGACCTCAATGTTGAATTGACAGGCACCCCCGTCCCATTCATCTTCGATGTACGCACAGTCGATGAATTTAGTGCTGGATACATTGATGGCGCGCTCAATATCGCCATCAACGATGTGCCTGCCAACCTCGCTCAATTGCCCACTGACAAAGCCGCCCCGATCGTTGTGTTGTGCCAGTCCGGACACCGCGGCGCCCTGGTCATGATGTACCTGCGCATGACAGGCGGATACACCAACGTCCGCAACCTTGCCGGCGGAATGAATGCCTGGGTTGCAGCGGAATTACCCGTAGTCGTGAAATAAGCCTGATCGTACGTAAATAAGCCAAACTGCCCGTGACTTTTATCACGGGCAGTTTTTTCTTCTCATCTACCATCACATAAATTCATTGACAATACTCACTATTCACTGCTTCAAGAAAGGCGTATGCTTATGGACGACGTACATAGGCCATGCTTATTTCAGGAGAAACAATTGATCGAGCTATCCACCCTGCGTGTATTTCTCATTGCGGCAGAAGAAAAAAATTTCAGCAGAACAGCAGAACGATTAAACCTTTCTCAATCAGCCGTCAGCCAGAACATCCAATCCATGGAACGCGCCTACGGCGTTCAGCTATTCACCCGCCGCGGACGCACTGTGGAATTGAGTGAAGCCGGGCAAACCATCCTGCCAATGGCACGCGATGTCCTGCGCGCTGCAAGATTAATGGAGGACGGCTTTCAAGAGATCAATCATCAGATTGGCGGAGAATTGCTGATCGGGTGCTCCACCTCCGCGGGAAAATACATCATGCCGGTCCTGTTATCCCATTTCCAGCGTGAATATCCCGCCGTTCATCCGCGCGTCAAGATCATGGGGCGTGAGGGAGTTTATGACCGCCTGCTAAATCAAAGCATCCCCATTGGGGTATCCAGAAAAAGGTTCGACCAT
>CAIZNF010000246.1 GCA_903934275.1 uncultured Nitrosomonadales bacterium | reverse complement strand
CAGCTCATGCTTGCTGTTCCATAAAGGTGCTGGCAAATAACAAAGGCCGCATTCCGTCATGGATTGCGGCCTTTTTACCGAAGAACATCCTGCTCACCAAAACAACCATGCTCCAGAGCCAATTTTCCAAATAAAGAGATCGCTAAAATACCGTCCTGATCTGTTCGCGTCGATTAAATATTGACCCAGCGTGGCGGTTGCCTGTGGAGAATGACAGCGCACCACTTCGCTATGTATAAGGCGATAGCCCATCGTTTCACTTATAATCACCCATCTTCTTAGCTTCTGCTCCGGCTGCGCCCCATGCTGTTCTCATCCTCCCATTCCCGCCCGCGCTACTCACAGTTGAACGGCTCGTCCGATGCCCTGGCGTTGGCGCAATTCGCCGAATTAAAATCTCCGCTGGCGGTGATCGCAGCCAGTGCGCTGGAAGCGCAGCGGCTGGTTGAAGAGATTCCATTTTTCGCGCCAAAACTGCGTGTGCATTTGCTGCCGGACTGGGAGACGCTGCCTTACGACCATTTTTCGCCGCATCAGGATCTGATCTCCGAACGGCTGGCGACGCTGCATCACATCCGCAGCGAGTCTTGCGATGTGATCGTGGTGCCAGTGACTACCGCGCTGTACCCGCTGCCGCCGGTCGAATATCTCGCCGCGTTTACTTTTTTTATCAAACGCGGTGAAAGGCTCGATCTCGCCAAGCTGCGCGAGCAAATGACTTTTGCCGGATACAACCATGTGCAGCAGGTGCTGTCGCCCGGCGAATACTGCGTGCGCGGCGGCATCGTCGATTTGTTTGCGATGGGCAGCGTGTTGCCGTACCGCATCGACTTGTTCGATAACGAGGTCGAAACCATCGCCACCTTCGACGTGGATACACAGCGCACGCTGTATCCGGTGCCGGAAATCCGCTTGCTGCCCGCACGCGAATATCCGCTCGACGAAGCCGGGCAGTCGCGCTTCCGCCAGAACTTCCGCGAACGCTTCGAGGGCGACCCCTCCAGATCGCATATTTACAAGAACGTGAGCAAGGGCAACGCCCCGGCGGGCATCGAATATTATTTGCCGCTATTTTTCGATAAGACCGCGACGCTGTTCGACTATCTGCCGAACAACGCCACACTGTGCATGCATCACGAAGTGGATGAAGCCATCGCCACCTTCGGCAAGGATGCCGCGTCGCGCTACAACCTGCTCAGAGGCGACCCGCAGCGCCCGTTACTGGAACCGAAGGAATTATTTCTGGATGCGGAGCGGTTTTTTATTCGTGTGAAGGAGTTTGCCCGGCTGGACATTATTTCTATCTCCCTCAACCCCTCTGATGGAACTACTAGCCATTCGATTAGGCCATCAAAAAGCGATGGACAAGTCGCTGGTTATCCCGTCAAGGGAGAGGGAAGCCAAGCTCCTCTCTCCCTTGACGGGAGAGCGGGTGAGAGAACACCTAAAAATCTAACCCCTTGCGCCACCGCTCCCCTGCCCCGCATCGCCGTCAACCGCCGCGCCGAAATTCCCACGCAAGTCTTTCAGAATTTCCTGCAAGACTACGACGGGCGCACGCTGTTGCTGGCTGACAGCCTTGGGCGGCGCGAAATCATGGCTGACTACCTGCACGAGTACAACCTTGCCCCGGCGGTGTGCGAAAACTATGCGGAATTCCTGCAAGGCAACGCAGCCTTTATGTTGTGCGTTGCGCCGCTGCAAAATGGCTTCTTCCTGCCAAACGAAAAAATTGCCATCGTCACCGAAAGCGAACTCTACGCCGCTCAGCCGCGCAGCCGCGTTTCGCGCGCCACAAAGAAGAGCAACGTGGAAGGCATGTTGCGCGACCTGTCCGAGCTCAAGCCGGGTGACCCGGTGGTGCATGAACAGCATGGCATCGCACGCTATCAGGGGCTGATTAATCTCGATTTCGGCGAGGGCGAAGGAGAATTCCTGCTGCTGGAATATGCTGGCTCCGATAAACTTTATGTGCCGGTGGCACAATTGCATGTCATCAGCCGCTACAGCGGCGGCGCGGCGGACACCGCGCCGCTGCACAAACTCGGCACGGCGGCTTGGGACAAAGCGAAACGCCGCGCCATGCAGCAGGTGCGCGACACCGCCGCCGAGCTGCTGAATCTTTACGCGCAGCGCGCCCTGCGCAAGGGTCACGCGTTCAAACTGGCACCTCGCGACTACGAGGAATTTGCCGCCGGTTTCGGTTTTGAGGAAACGCCCGATCAGGCCGCCGCTATCGAAGCTGTCATCAACGACCTGCAAAGCGGCAAGCCGATGGACCGGCTGATCTGCGGCGACGTGGGTTTCGGCAAGACCGAGGTCGCGTTGCGTGCCGCATTCGTTGCTGCGATGGATGGCAAGCAGGTCGCGGTGCTGGTACCGACCACGCTGCTCGCCGAACAGCATTTTCAGAATTTTTCAGACCGCTTCGCTGACCTGCCGATAAAAATTGCCGAGCTGTCGCGCTTCCGCTCCGCCAAGGAACAGACTCAATCGCTGAAGGACATGGCCGACGGCAGGCTAGATATCATCATCGGCACGCACAAGCTGATCCAGAAAGGCGTGCAATTCCACAACCTCGGCCTGGTCATCATCGACGAGGAACACCGCTTCGGCGTGCAGCAGAAGGAACGCTTCAAGGCGCTGCGCGCCGAAGTGGATGTGCTGACACTGACCGCCACGCCGATTCCGCGCACGCTGGCGATGTCGCTGGAAGGGCTGCGCGAATTCTCGATCATCGCCACCGCGCCGCAACGCCGCCTGTCAATCAAGACCTTCGTCGCACAAAACAGTAACGGCATCATCCGCGAGGCGGTGCTGCGCGAATTGAAGCGCGGCGGTCAGGTGTATTTCCTGCACAACGAAGTAGAGACCATTGCCAACATGGCGGAAAAGCTCACCGCGCTGCTGCCGGAAGCGCGTATCCGCGTGGCGCACGGACAGATGGGCGAGCGCGATCTGGAGCAGGTGATGCGCGACTTCTACCAGCAGCGTTTCAATGTGCTGCTATGCACCACCATCATCGAGACCGGCATCGACATCCCCACCGCCAACACCATCATCATGAACCGCGCCGACCGCTTCGGCCTCGCGCAACTGCACCAGTTAAGAGGGCGAGTCGGACGCTCGCACCATCAGGCCTACGCCTATCTTCTGGTGGAAATCGAAGCCCTCACCGCGCAGGCAAAAAAGCGCCTCGAAGCAATCCAGGCGATGGAACAGCTTGGCAGCGGCTTCTATCTCGCCATGCATGATCTGGAAATACGCGGCGCGGGCGAGGTGCTGGGTGAATCGCAGAGCGGCGAAATGCAGGAGATCGGTTTTTCACTTTACGCCGACATGCTCAACGCCGCCGTGGCCTCGCTGCGCCAGGGCAAGGAACCGGACATGGCACACCCACTGGGAGTCACCACCGAAATCAACCTGCACAGCCCCGCTCTCTTACCAAATAATTATTGCGGCGACATCCACCAGCGCCTGGTGATCTATAAACGCCTCGCCAACTGCAACACGCAGGAAGAACTTGACGACATGCATCAAGAGCTCATCGACCGCTTCGGCCTGTTACCGGAACCCGCGCAGACACTGCTCGACAGCCACCGTCTGCGCATCGCCGCCAAACCGCTCGGCATCATCAAGGTGGATGCGTCGGGCGAAGCGATACAAATCCAATTCATCTCGAATCCGCCGATAGACCCGATGAAAATAATCACCATGATCCAGAACAAACGTCACATCAAAATGTCCGGGCAGGACAAACTGCGAATTGAATTAAAATATGGCGAGCTGAACCAGCGAGTGTTGGCGATCAAACATTTTTTTAATGAGTTGAAGTAGCACGCGAACATTCGTCGCGCTCCTACGGATTTCAACCGTCGTCTTTAGTCACTTGCCCGTCAAATGATATCAATACGTGACAAGAATTTTTCAACAAAACCGTTAGGGTGGGCTCTGCCCACCATGTCGGGCAGAGCCCGACCTACAATTTTGGCTCCGGCTTGTCCGGCTTAGGAAAATGTGGATTTATTCTATTTTGTCGTTCCCGCGAAAGCGAGAACCCAGTTAAGTCAAGGCGCTTGATCCCCGTCTTCCCCCATTTTCACGAAAGTGGCGAGGATGACGAATTAATTTGCGTTTCCTTAAATTCAGTTGCTGGCTCGGTATCGCGCAAAACCGAGACACCTATTTTGGAGCCACCTTGTCGTCAGGTTTTTTTGGAGCGGGCCGAGTCAACCTTACATTGAGCGCTTCGCTTTTTTCAGCAACGTAGTCACTACCCTGGTCAAAGCGCCATACCCAGGCACCAGCGCGGCGGGTTTTGAATGTTGTATCGGTCCAATATTTTCCGGCCAGAGATTCCGGGAAAAATGCTTTGGGAAAGGTAGGCCCGGGGAGAGGGATGCTGGTATCAACTATGGTATTTAGCTCAAAACGGCTCGGCAAATACCAATCTGTTAAGCCGCAAAGTTTTTTTGCGTTAACCGCTTTGATGTAAGAGTCGGTATCGCAATTGCTGCCCGCGCAAACACCGCCATTGGCTTTGCCCGCATAACCGCCATTGGTGCTTTGATCCGGGTCGTACCAACTGTAAGTATTATTGACATTTTGCAAACCCGGTTCAGCCACTTTCACTTCCCAGACCAGTCCAGATTGGTTGTCTTTCACGCATGTCCATGGCTGTTTGACGTAGTCCTTGCCGTCATTCACGCTGCCATCATTGTTAAGACGTGTCATATCGAATACAAATGTTTTTGGAGTGAGTGCATCACCGCAACCCGCGGTGACCAAGGCACTCAACAGCAAAATCATGTTGCGACATGAGGCGATGGTGTTCTTTGATACAGTGCTTTTGTTGGTCATCATTTTCATTTGGTTTAATGGGGGTGAGTATAAAAATATTTGTTCGGCAGAGGGCGCGCATTATCATGGAATTGCGCGCGTTGCTCAAGCGATAGCGATAACGCTGGATGCATTAGGAAACCCTTTAACCAACAGGCATTGTGAACATAGCACCCCAGATAATAAAATACTTCCGCCATATTGGGAGCATTCGTAAGTAGTGAACGAGTAGCGGTTTTCACCCCCAACCCCTTTGATGCACCCAAATTCCGCCCTACATTGCTGCCAATTTTTCATTAAGCTTGCATTTTTGATATATCCTATTAAAATAGTCGGGTATTCTTGACCAACCCGCAAGCGAAAACCATGCTTCCCCGGCTATTCTTGGTCGATATTATTTTGAAAAATAGATTTTCATGAAAGTACAGACAATGCATCGCTATTTGCTACCGATAAATTTGGCGATACTCCTATTTTCGTCATCACCTTCTTCGGCACAAGATCGCGATATCAGTGGCGTGAATCTGTACAAAGCTGCCGTTTCTGCGGCAAAATTGCAGGCACCACAGGAGGTGGCCACCCCCCGGAATTTTGATGAAGCTGAGGTTCTAAGAATAAGCCAGAATGCGATAGGTAATCAACTCGGCGATTACACTTTTCTGGATCGCAGCGGACGCAAGGTGCGGCTGTCTGATTATCGTGGCAAGCCACTGGTCATCAGCATGATTTACACCCGCTGCCCCATTATTTGCGCGACCACAACACGCAGTTTAAGTGCCATCAAACTTTCCCAGAAAGCGCTGGGTGCAGACAGCTTTGGCGTATTAACAGTCGGTTTCGACACAGAAAACGACACACCCGAAGCGATGGAAGATTTTGCCAAACGGATGGAGGTGAATCTGCCTAACTGGGAATTCGTCAGCGCTGACCAAGATACGATTAAAAAGTTGAGCAAGGATTTGGGATTTGTTTTTTTTCCGCTAGACGAGGGTGGTTTCAATCATATAACACAGACAACCTATATTGATGGACAGGGTAAAGTTTACCTCCATATTTATGGGGATGAGTTTGACAACAAGACACTGCTGCAACCCCTAAAAGACTTGGTTTATAACATCAAGACGGCGCAGCCGGGATT
>CAIZNF010000245.1 GCA_903934275.1 uncultured Nitrosomonadales bacterium | reverse complement strand
TGCAAAACGAAAGGCGATCTTTGTTATTGGTTGAGGCATAGCATGGCAATCATGTTGAATGCGCGCCGCGCACACGATGACCCACAGTTGCGTAACGACAGCTCGGCTTGGCCAGAGCCCTGGCCCGTGCTTGAACTCACGCTAGAAGATCGACAGCGTTGGCGTTTGGCAGCGATGTTGCCCAATGGGTGAATCGCCAAGTCAATGCAACTTATTGTTTTATTTCGTGCCTTTCGTGTTTTTTGTGGATGAATTGCCGTTTTTAGGATGATGGATTATCCTGGGCAGACAAGCCCCCTCCACGCCCCCCTCAAATCACTGGCATCTACTGATTCCCGCAAGCAATTTTCCACCGAATTTGTGTCCCGCTACCAATCATAACTGGCTCCCATTTACCAGGCTCAGCGTCGGTATAAATTAGTTCACCTGCACCCATATTTTCAGAATGGTAAGAGAAGTAAAGTAATCGCCATTGGTTTCCCTTGCAGTCGTATTCATGTTGTGCTTTCGTTGACATGTGCGGATATCCACCACTGCTATTTGCTGTCTTGAAGTCTACCAGCGCCAACATTTTCACCTTGTTGTCTATTTTGTGGATGGTGGCGGGAGCGGCGTAGCCCGTAACATATTCGTTACCCTCAACCTTAACCCACTCCGCCGTTTTCACTTTTTCAATATTGGCCTGAGCACCCCCAGGCTGGGCAACCTCTTTGGCATACTTGGCCCCGATGAAAGTGGCCAACAATGAAGCTACCACCACTGCCACACGCCAAAAATTCTTCATTTACGTCTCCTTGTTGAGCTTGAAATTCTGCACTTTTTGTCCCGGCTTTGCAGCGATAGTCACTCTGCTGGAAACCCATGTTTGCGAACGCACACCGCAGGCATATTACCAGTCAAATGATATCAAAATGTGACAAAAATTATGATGCGCGGCCGATCACAGCAGGGTCTGACTCCAGTCAGTGATCCGTTAAATCGCGACCTGGAGGTTGCTCCTGTTTGGCACTTTTTTGTTCCGGCTTGTCCTGTTTGGGATGAGGTGAAAACCGAGAGTTGCACCGGCATGAGCGCATTTTTAAAGTGATGGAAATTCTCCATTCGCGGTGAACTTATCGAGCCGCGAACGGCTTAAAACATATCTTCGCCAAACTCAAAGCGAGCGGTGGATGAGGTTGGCTGCCGCATTCGAAAGCACTTCATATAATCGCAAAAAATCAATGGCAAAAAACAACATTTCAAGAATGTCCATGTTATCATCGCCCGGTTATTAGTTCATCGGACATTCGGGTTCTGGAAGCTCTACATGAGTTTTGGCTGTCAGGACGTTTAGTTGATTTTTTACGGAGGGAGTAATCATGTCGGCTGGTTTGATATTTGCGTTGTTAAGTGCAATTGCAGCACTCTTGTACGGTGCAGCTTCGATTAAATGGATTCTGGGTAAATCAACCGGCAGCGCAAGAATGCAAGAAATTGCTGCCGCAGTGCAGGAAGGCGCATCCGCCTACCTGAACCGGCAATACACTACCATCGCCATGGTTGGCGCAGCGTTGTTCGTTGTTATCCTGGTCACACTAGGCTGGCAAACGGCTATCGGCTTCGCCATCGGCGCGGTACTCTCCGGCGCGGCGGGTTTCATCGGTATGCACGTATCGGTGCGCGCCAATGTGCGCACTGCCGAAGCGGCTAAGGAAAGCTTGAACGCGGCATTGAACGTATCCTTCAAAGGCGGCGCAATCACCGGCATGTTGGTCGTGGGCTTGGGGCTGCTGGGTGTGGCGGGCTATTACGCTTTCCTGATCGCCCTTGGCGATACCGCTGCGCAAGCAACCCACGCGCTGGTTGGACTGGCCTTCGGCGGTTCGCTGATCTCCATCTTTGCCAGACTCGGCGGCGGCATTTTCACCAAGGGCGCGGATGTCGGCGCTGATTTGGTGGGTAAAGTCGAAGCCGGTATTCCCGAGGATGATCCGCGCAACCCGGCGGTGATTGCCGACAACGTCGGCGACAACGTCGGCGACTGTGCCGGTATGGCTGCCGACTTGTTCGAAACTTATGCGGTCACCATCATCGCCACCATGCTGCTGGGCGGATTGCTGATCACCGGCTCCCCCGAGGCGGTGATCTATCCGCTGGTGTTGGGTGGCTTCTCCATCTTTGCTTCCATCATCGGCACCTACTTCGTCAATGCGCGCGAAGGCGGCAAAATCATGAACGCGCTGTATCGCGGTCTCGCAGTTTCCGCCGTGCTGGCGCTGATCGCCTTTTACCCGATTACCACCATGATGTTGGGCGATGGCGTGACGATAGGCGGCGAGAAGATTTCGTCACTGAACATATATTTTGCCACCCTGATCGGCCTGGTGCTGACCGCTGCCATGGTGTGGATCACCGAGTATTACACCGCGACCGAATTCGCGCCGGTGCGCCATATCGCCGAAGCTTCCACCACCGGGCACGGCACCAACATCATCGCAGGCCTTGGCGTTTCGATGAAGTCAACTGCCGCGCCCGTGCTCGTCGTGTGCCTGTCAATTTGGGGTGCTTACGAACTGGCCGGACTCTACGGCATCGCCATTGCCGCGACCTCGATGCTGTCGATGGCCGGTATCATCGTGGCTCTGGACGCTTACGGCCCGATCACCGATAACGCGGGCGGCATCGCGCAAATGGCCGGCTTGCCGGACGACGTGCGTGTCATCACCGACGCTCTGGATGCGGTGGGCAACACCACCAAGGCGGTCACCAAAGGCTATGCCATCGGCTCTGCCGGTCTGGCCGCGCTGGTATTGTTCGCCGACTACACCCACGCCCTTGAGGCCAAACTGGGCGTGGCCACGACCTTCGACCTGTCGAACCACATGGTCATCATCGGCCTGTTTATCGGCGGCATGGTGCCTTACCTGTTCGCCGCGATGGGCATGGAAGCGGTAGGCCGCGCCGCCGGAACCGTGGTGATCGAAGTGCGCCGCCAGTTCAAGGAAATCCCCGGCATCATGGAAGGCACCGGCAAACCGGAATACGGCACTTGCGTGGACATGCTGACCAAGGCCGCGATCAAGGAAATGATCGTCCCCTCGCTGCTGCCCATCGCGGTTCCCGTGATCGTCGGCCTGACCCTCGGCGCGCAGGCACTCGGCGGCGTGCTGGTTGGCACCATCGTCACCGGCATCTTCGTCGCAATCTCCATGACCACCGGCGGTGGCGCATGGGATAACGCCAAGAAATATATCGAAGAAGGCAACTTCGGAGGCAAAGGCTCGGAAGCACACAAGGCAGCCGTGACTGGCGACACCGTGGGCGACCCCTACAAGGACACCGCTGGCCCTGCGATCAACCCGTTGATCAAGATCATCAACATCGTGGCGCTGTTGCTGGTGCCTTTGCTGTAAGCGGCACGCACGGCACGGAGACGA
>CAIZNF010000244.1 GCA_903934275.1 uncultured Nitrosomonadales bacterium | reverse complement strand
TCGCTGGCCGAGACGCGCGACAACGAGACCGGCAACCACCTGCGCCGCACCCAGGACTACGTCCGCATTCTGGCCGAACACCTGCAGCGGCACCCGCGTTTTTCGTCGCTGCTCTCTCCTGAAAACATCGAGCTCATCCACAAGTCGGCACCGCTGCATGACATCGGCAAAGTGGGTATCTCCGACGCTATTCTGCTCAAGCCGGGGAAGCTGACGGCAGAGGAATTTGAGGTAATGAAGACGCATACTGTGCTGGGCAGGGATGCGATCGAAAGGGCCGAACTGCAATTGGGGCGCAGTGCGCCTTTCCTTATTTTTGCCAAAGAAATAGCCATTAGTCATCAGGAAAAGTGGGACGGCAGCGGCTATCCTGAAAAGTTGGCCGGTGAGCGCATTCCAATCTCGGCAAGACTGATGGCGCTGGCTGATGTGTATGATGCGCTAGTCAGCACGCGTCCCTATAAGAAGGCAATGACGCATGAGCAGGCTACCAAAATTATTGCCGAGGGGCGCAATTCGCACTTTGATCCGGATATCCTTGATGCTTTCCTTGAACTGCAAAATAAATTCCGCGAAATCGCTGCGCAATACCAAGACCATTTTGATACCGCCCCCTCAACCCAACTCCAGACTGGCGCGCTATGAAAAGAATTTTGATTGTTGACGACCAACCCGACATTCGCGAGATGATTCACCATGCCCTGCGCGACAGCTTTGAGCTTGAAATGGCCAACAATGCGGATCAAGCTTATGAACAGATCATGATTGCGATTCCCGATGCGATCGTGCTCGACGTGATGATGCCCGGCACTATGGATGGCTACCAGCTTTGCGAGGTCATCAAGAAAGATCCAAAACTTGCTGGCATATTGGTCGTGCTCATCACTGCCTGCGGCCAAGTGGCAGATCAGGAATTAGGCCGCACACTCGGTGCCGATGCTTACTTTGTCAAACCCTTCAGTCCGCTGCAATTGGAACGGTATCTGAAGGACGTGCTGCTGGCAGGCCAAGCGGCACCAGATCACGGCTGGAAAGAGCTGTGAATACACCGAACAATCTACTTACCAGCCACAAACTCCTGACTACAGTGCTGGAACAGATGGAAGCGATGGTGAATATGATCAATACACAACTCGACAACAGTGAGCGAGAAAAGCTTGCCAGAAATCAGCATCCTGCTTTTGGTTTCGGCTTATCCGGCTTGAGATAAATCACCCGCAGATTGGAAAATAAAATGAGAACACGGCCCCGTTACATTACTGTTATAGAAGCTGAAACCGGCATGAAGCTTGGCGCGCCGGCCACTGTTATCAATCAAGGCAAGCTGTTTTCCCTGCCAGCAGGGCACAAGCTGACTGATGACAATCTGCTCCAACTCGCCGCGCATCGAGTCGAGTTCATTTTTGTCACTGAGCCTGACCCGCGCCCGGACGGGCAGGTCGCTGTCGATGCTGCCAAGGCGGCACATCGAGTGATGGAGATTTTTGCCGGTGCCGACCTGAACGACCCGATCGTTGCAACCCTGTTCAATCAGGTCATTATCTACCGGAGCGCATGATGGCAACCCTGATTACCCGCAGCGAAGTCATCGAGCGCAGCAAAACGCTTCCGGTATTTCCGGCTCTTCTCATCCAGATTATGGCCACG
>CAIZNF010000243.1 GCA_903934275.1 uncultured Nitrosomonadales bacterium | reverse complement strand
GGTGCGGCGCGAAGACGGCAAACTGCGCCGCTACGTGCATCTCGGCACCGGTAATTACCACCCGCGTACCGCGCGGCTTTATACCGACTTCGGCCTGTTCACCGCCAATGAGGAAATCTGTGCGGACGCAAACGAGGTATTCAGCCAGCTCACCAGCCTCGGCAAGGCAGGCAAACTGCGCCACCTGTGGCAATCGCCGTTCACGCTGCACACCCAGGTGTTAAGCTTCATCCGCAACGAGACAAAGCTCGCCAAGGCAGGCAAGCCCGCTCACATCATCGCCAAGATGAACGCGCTTCTGGAACCGGAAACCATTACGGCGCTGTATGAGGCCTCGCAGGCTGGGGTAAAAGTGGATCTCATCGTGCGCGGCGTATGTGCACTGCGCCCTGGTGTGCCGGGGCTTTCAGAAAACATCCGCGTGCGCTCTGTAATTGGCCGCTTCCTGGAGCACACACGCATCTTCTATTTCCGCAACGATTTGAAGCACGACGTTTACCTGTCCAGCGCCGATTGGATGGATCGCAACTTCTTCCGCCGTATCGAAGTGTGCTTCCCGGTTCTCGATAGTAAATTAAAAAAACGCGTTATCGAAGAGGGGTTGAAGGTTTACCTGCAGGACAACTGCCAGTCGTGGGATATGGGCGCGGATGGGCACTACTGCCAGAAAATATCAAGCCGCGCGGCACCCAAATGCGCACAGTCAATCCTGTTGCAACAACTTGCCACTTTGCCGTTCACATAGGCAATAGGTCTAATATGCGGCTCTATCGTTAAATGGCGTGAACCCGCAACGCATTATTTGAGGCAGACATGATTGTTGAAGCCGAACTCAAATTACGCATCGCCCCTGAGCAACTTGCCAGGTTGAAGCGCCATGCGCTGCTCTGGGCGCATCAAGTTGCTCGCCCGGCCACGCGCCGCCTGTACAACATTTATTACGATACGCCGAAACTCGATTTGCACCAATCAGGGATGGCATTGCGCTTGCGCCATGTCGGGCGGCAATGGCTGCAAACCCTGAAAGGCGGTGGCAAAGCACAGGTGGGGCTGCACCAGCGCAACGAATGGGAAACGCCGGTGGCGGGAGAGGCACTCGATTTCGAGGCATTGGAAGCCAGCGGAGCCAAGCCTTTTCCGCCTGCCGTGCGCAAGAAATTGCAGCCGGTTTTCGTGACGGATTTTTCCCGCACCAGCCGCATGCTGGTTTTCGGTGGCGCGAAAATAGAGCTTGGCATGGACAGCGGCGAGATCAGTACAGGGCAGAGCACGAGACCGATTTCCGAACTGGAACTTGAACTGAAATCCGGCGAACCGGTGCAGTTGTACAAACTGGCGCTGGTTCTGCTCGACATTGTGCCGCTGGAAGTGGAGCACGCCAACAAGGCGGAATATGGTTATCGCCTGTTCTCCTGCGCCAAGCCTGTCGTGGTAAAGGCGGCTACACCCGATCTTTCGGAATGTCCCGATGTTCCCTCTGCTTTGCAGGCCATGATCTGGTCGTGCCTGTTTCATCTGCAAGCCAATGTGTCGGGTGCGGCGCAAAAGTTGGATGTCGAATACCTGCACCAGGTGCGCGTCGCACTGAGGCGTTTGTGTGTGGTGTTGGGCATGGCAAAAATCTTCCGTGCCGATGACAAGCTGGCTGTGTTGAATGAACAGGTGTCGGCGCTGTGTGTGGAGCTGGGGCGTTCGCGCGAATGGGATGTGTTTGTGACGCAAGCCCTTGCGCCCGTCCACGCGAGCCTGCACAAACACGCCGGGTTGCATAACGTGTTGAATGCCAGCGAGAAGCTGCGTGGACAGCATCATGCAAAAGTGCGGGATGCCTTGCAGTCGCAGGATTTTCAGCGCCTGCTGTTGCGTTTCGGCGCATGGATGCACGGCGATTACTGGCGCGGATCAGCAGCGGATGACGGCTTGACCTTGTCGCAATTCGCCGTACAGATTCTGGGAAAGCGCAGCAAACAGGTAAGCAAGCGCGGCAAAAAACTGGCGGGCGCAAATACCAGCCAACTTCATGCGCTGCGCATCGCCTGCAAGAAGTTGCGTTACAGCGCGGAACTGTTTGCCCCATTGTATGCGGGCGCAAAGGTCAAGCGTTACCTGGCCGCGCTGGCTACGTTGCAGGATACATTAGGCATGCTGAACGACATCGCCGTCGCGCGCCGTCTGCTCGATGAGCTGGATAGCGCTGCACGGCACGAGACGCTGATTCTTATCCGTGGCTGGATCGAGCATGATTTTGCGGGCCGCATGGGCGAGTTGCGCGAGGCGTGGAAAAGATTTTCCGGGCAGAAGGCATTTTGGGATTAGCCCTGCTGGATGAGAATCACGTGATCCATGGCTTCCACTCTTAGAGCGTGTTTTAAAAGTGTGGCGAGCAGGCCGAAGTGCAAGGCGCACGGAGCGCAGGAACCGGAATGTACTTGAGTACATGAGGATTCCTACCGCATGATTTGAACGATGAAATTTTGCACAACCCATTCAACCAGAAAATGAAATCAATCGCTGCTGGATTTTCCGATTTGTTAAAGCCGATGTTGGATGCTATTGACCAACTTAGCCTGAAGAAACGTTCACTACGCAAGCATCTTTAAGCGGTGGGGGCGTGAAAGTCTGTGCGCGCTAACAAATTAAGAGTGTACCGCTTCAACGTGAAGCTTCAACCCAAGTGCTTTGATGACCTTCATCACCGTGGCGAATTCGGGGTTGCCGTTTGCGGACAAGGCCTTGTACAGTCCTTCGCGCGCTAGCCCGGTATCTTGGG
>CAIZNF010000242.1 GCA_903934275.1 uncultured Nitrosomonadales bacterium | reverse complement strand
GGCTTCTGTTGCGCGAGGAGATACGTCGCCACAACGTTCAGTTGGCCGATGCCGCCAAGGATGCGGGTGTCATCGAACCAGTTGACTACGCCATCTTTCAAAATCACGGATATATGGGACTATATGGCGGACTGAAACAGGAAGATATTCACCAGCGCAAAGGCTTGAAAAAGAGCCAGAAGATTTTGGATCACATGGGTAGCACGGAACTGGCGGCAAATCTGTTTCGCGCGACCCAGGCAGAAGAAAAACTGCGCCGGGACGGAGTAAAAGGAAAAAGCGCGGCGAACCGAACACATCGTGAAGTGGGTTCGAAGGTGCGGCAAACCATCCGAGAATTGGGGGGAACGATGCCTGAAAAATTACCCGCCGCCGAGAGCATTAAAAAGATCGAAGCCAAACAGCGTAAGCAAATCGGCAAGTCTGAGACACCCTCAAAAAAACAAGGCAAATAACCGCACATGGCTCTGCATAAAGATTTTCCTTCATCACCCCACGCCATTCTTGATCCGGCTATCCGCTGGTTTCCGGCGGATGAAGCGTTGCGAGAATCCAGCTTTGAAAAACTGATGCCGCCACTAGTGCCGGAACTGCGCAAGCAGGTGAAGGCATGGCGCGATGACGGTTATGCTAAGGCCACGGATACCAGCCGCAGCCTGCTTAACTGGTGGTTCAATACGCCGCACTTGCAAACCCTCTCCCCCAGCCCCTCTCCCGCCAGCGGGCTAGGGGAGCAGATGGCCGAATTTCAGTATTACTTCGCGCAGCGCGAGGCGCTGGAAACCATCATCTACCTGTACGACGTGGTGGGAGTGAAGGACAAGTACGACATGATGCGTTTCGACCATTCCGGCTTGGTATCCACCGGTATGTTCGACGAAGACTGGCGGCGCTTTGTGGTGAAGATGGCGACCGGCGCGGGCAAGACCAAGGTGATGAGTCTGATGCTGGCGTGGAGCTATTACCACAAGCTGTATGAGCCGGACTCGGAGCTGGCGCGCAACTTTCTGGTGATTGCGCCCAACATCATCGTGCTGGATCGCATCTATAAGGATTTTCAGGGGCTGCGCATTTTCTT
This sequence comes from uncultured Nitrosomonadales bacterium, assembly GCA_903934275.1. Classification (GTDB taxonomy): domain Bacteria; phylum Pseudomonadota; class Gammaproteobacteria; order Burkholderiales; family Gallionellaceae; genus Gallionella. Next base: position 5,012 of record CAIZNF010000242.1, on the reverse strand, counting down.
TGAAGACCCGGTGATCCCGGACAACGGGGTGGATGGTCGCAACTGGCGTGATGACTTCCAGCTCACGCTGCATGTGCAGGATGAGGTGCGCATCACTCACCCCGTTGGCAACATTTTCCTGACCAACATTCACCGCGTTTATTCGGGCGAGGATATTCCGCCATCAGCCGATGACGAAGATACGATGGATTATTTTCTGGGCAAACGCCCCACGGGCGCGACCACCGATTCGAAAGTGGATTTGGGCATGATCGTGCGCGATATTGACGAATTGGTTGTAATCAACGACGAGGCGCACCACATCCACGATAACCGGTTGGCGTGGTTCAAATCCATTGAGGACATTCATAATCGCCTCAAGCAGAAAGGCGATGCGCTGTCCTTGCAAATTGATGTGACCGCCACGCCCAAGCACAATAGCGGCGCGATTTTCGTGCAGACCATTTCTGATTACCCTCTGGTGGAAGCGATTTCGCAAAACGTGGTGAAGCATCCGGTGCTGCCCGACGCTGCCAGCCGCGCCAAGCTGGTGGAACGGCAAAGCGCGAAGTACATCGAAAAATATGCGGACTATATCAACCTTGGCGTGATCGAGTGGCGCAAGGCCTATACCGAGCATGAAAAGATGGGCAAGAAGGCCATCCTGTTTGTGATGACCGACGACACCAAGAATTGCGATGACGTTGCCGAATTTCTGGAGGGGAATTTCCCCGATTTGAAGGGGGCGGTGCTGGTCATCCACACCAAGAACAACGGCGAAATTTCGGAATCGGCAAGCGGCAAGAACAAGGAGGAACTGGAAAAGCTGCGCCAACAAGCCAACGACATAGACAGCTTGGATAACCCCTACAAAGTTATTGTTTCGGTACTGATGCTGAAAGAGGGTTGGGATGTGCGCAACGTGTCGACCATCGTGGGACTGCGCGCGTATGCCGCGCAGAGCAACATTCTGCCGGAGCAAACCTTGGGGCGCGGCCTGCGCAAAATGTATCCGGGCGGCATTGAGGAATACGTCAGCGTGGTGGGAACCAATGCCTTTATGGATTTCGTGGAATCCATCCAGGCGGAAGGCGTGGTGCTGGAACGTAAACCTATGGGTGAAGGCACAGAAGCCAAAACACCATTGGTGGTGGAGATAGACAAGGACAATGAAAAGAAGAACATCGAAGCACTCGATATTAAAATCCCAATAATGACCCCGCGCGTTTATCGCGAGTACAAAAATCTGGCTGATTTAGAGGTGGGGGCATCGGGAAACGTGAAAGTGGCCTACCGCTCGTTCAGCGAGGAAGAGCAGCGGGAAATCGTGTTCAAGGACATCGCCACCGGCGAGGTAACCCACACCACTGTTCTCGACACGGCGGGCATTGCCGATTACCGCAGCGTAATCGGTTATTTTGCGCAGACGGTTATGAAAGACCTGCGCCTGGTGAGTGGCTATGATGTGCTGTATGGCAAGATCAAAGCCTATGTGCAAACACAGCTGTTTGACATGCCGGTGGTGCTGGACAGCCCGAACACTCTGCGCAACCTATCTGAACTGGCCGCCACCAAAACATTGATCGAAACTTTCAAAAAAGCGATCAACGCGCTTACCGTCCACGATAAAGGTGATGCCGAAATCAGGGATTACATCAAACTGCGGCAAACCCGTCCCTTTGTGGCGAAGGATCAGGGCTACCTGATTCCGAAGAAAAGTATCTTCAACAAAATTATCGGGGACAGCAATTTCGAGTTGCTGTTTGCCGCTTTTCTCGAAGGTTGCGACGATGTAATTTCTTATGCCAAGAACTATATGGCGGTGAGTTTCAAGCTGGATTATGTGAAAGCGGACGGGAATATTTCCAACTACTACCCGGATTTTTTGGTAAAACTGTCGGACAAGGAAATTTTTATTGTCGAAACCAAGGGGCAAGCCGATCTTGATGTGCCACTAAAGATGGAGCGATTGCGGCAATGGTGCGAGGACATCAACCGTGTTCAGTCGGATATAAAATACGATTTTGTGTACGTGGATCAAGCAAGTTTTGAGAAATACAAACCTGCCGACTTCCGCGAATTGACCAAGAATTTTACGGAATACAAATGGTTAGCTTCCTGAAAAAAAATTCACCTGAATCGCTGGATGCACAGTCTGGCAACCAAGTAGCGCAATCCGGCAGCGGCTGGATTGCGCGCCTGAAAACCGGCCTGGCGCGCACCGGTAGCCAGTTGACTGGCTTATTTGTACGTGGCGGCAGGATAGACGACGACCTATACGAAGAGCTGGAAACCATCCTGATTACCGCCGATGTTGGCATGGACGCGACCAATGCGCTGCTCGCCGACCTGCGCCGCTACGTCAGGGAGCATCATCTGAGCGAAGCGGAACAGATGAAGAGCGCACTCGCGCACTGTCTGCTCAAGCTGCTCAAACCGCTGGCACAGCCGCTGCAAGCCCAAGTCTTCAAATCGAATGTTCCGCATCAACCCTTCGTCATCATGTTGTGCGGGGTGAACGGCGCGGGCAAAACCACTTCCATTGGCAAGCTGGCGAAGTATTTGCAAGGCCAAGGATTGTCGGTGCTGCTCGCGGCGGGCGATACTTTCCGTGCCGCAGCGCGCGAACAGCTGATGACCTGGGGCGAACGCAACAACGTGACGGTGATTGCACAGCAAGGCGGCGACCCGGCCGCCGTGATCTACGATGCGGTGCAAGCCGCACTGGCACGCAATATCGACGTGGTGCTGGCCGATACCGCCGGACGTCTGACCACCCAGGCGCACCTGATGGAAGAAATCAAAAAGGTCAAGCGCGTCATCGCCAAGGCGCAGCCAGCAGCCCCGCACGAAGTGTTGCTGGTGCTGGATGCCAACACCGGGCAGAACGCACTGAGCCAGGTAAAAGCCTTCGACGAAGCACTCAGCGTGACCGGACTGATCCTGACCAAGCTGGACGGCACCGCCAAGGGCGGCGTGATCGCCGCCATCGCCAAAGCGCACCCGATTCCGGTGCGCTTTATCGGTGTCGGCGAAGGGCTGGATGATTTGCGCCCGTTTGTGGCGGAAGATTTCGTCGCGGCACTGTTGGGGTTGGATGAATGAAAAAAATCTTTATCCACGAAACACACGAAAGGCACAAAATTTTCCGCATTCATTTTTCGTGCTTTTCGTGTATTTTGTGGACTCGCTTTGGCATTTAATTAATGATTAAATTCAACCAAGTCCACAAGCGTTACCACGGCGGCTATCAGGCGCTGAAGAACGTTTCATTCGGCATCGCCGAAGGCGAAATGGTGTTTCTTACCGGGCACTCCGGCGCGGGCAAGAGCACGTTGCTCAAGCTCATCGCCGCGATTGAACGCCCCAATTCCGGCAGCGTACTGGTAAACAATCAGAACGTCGGTGTGCTGAAAGGCGGCGCGCTGCCGTACCTGCGCCGCAATCTCGGCATCATTTTTCAAGATCACAAATTGTTGTTTGATCGGAGCGTGTTTGACAACGTGCTGCTGCCGCTGCAAATCTGCGGCTTCGATCATCGTGAAAGCGGCAAACGGGTACGCGCGGCACTGGATAAGGTCGGCTTGATCAAGCGCGAAAAAGCAAACCCCATCGCGTTGTCTGGAGGCGAGCAGCAACGCTTGTGCATCGCGCGCGCCATCGTGAACCGCCCTTCCATCCTTCTGGCCGATGAACCGACTGGCAATCTTGATGCGGACTACGCGCAGGAAATCATGGCGATCTTCAAATCCTTCCATCAGGTCGGTGTCACGCTGTTAATTTCGACGCACGATGAAATCGTGCTGCAGGATGCCGATGTGCGGGTGCTTGCGCTGAGGAATGGGGAATTGCAACCCGCTTCACCCACCGCAGCATCGGGAAGCTCAGGAGATTTGGGAGCATGATGCAAGCACTCAACCAACATCTGGCCGTACTGCGCACCGTGCTGCAGCGCATGTTTGTTTCACCTCTGGCGGGGCTGCTCAATATTCTGGTTATCGGCATCGCTCTCAGCCTGCCTGCCGGTATGTATGTACTGCTACAGGGCGCACAAAACCTGGCCTCACAACTGTCCGGCGCACCGCAGATCAGCTTGTTTCTGGCAATGGATGCCAAAGCGGATGACATAGATCATTTGCGCGAGCAACTCGCGCAACGTCCAGGCATCGCCCGCGCCGAATTCGTTTCCCGCGCACAAGCGCTGGAACAGCTTAAACAAAACACCGGCCTCGTCGACGTGATCGGGAGTTTGAACCAGAACCCCTTGCCGGATGCCTTCGTCATTTACCCCAAACAAAGCGACGCGCAAGTGCTGAATGGGCTGCGCAATGAACTGGCGAAATTGCCCAAGGTGGAGCAGGCGCAACTCGATTCGGCATGGGCATACAAGCTTGAAGCACTGCTTAAATTTGGTCGCGTCGCGGTGCTGATACTCGCCAGCCTGCTCAGCCTTGCGCTGGTCGCCGTCACTTTCAACACCATACGCCTGCAAATTCTCACACAACGCGATGAAATAGAAGTCGCCAAACTAATTGGCGCGACCAGCGGCTTCATCCGCCGCCCGTTCCTGTATTTTGGCGCGACCCAAGGCCTGCTCGGCGGCATCACGGCCTGGCTCATCATCACCGCCAGCCTCATGCTGCTCAACCAGCAACTTGGCACGCTAGCGCAACTCTATGCCAGCCAGTTTGCGCTTAGCCAGCTGTCTACCGGTGACAGCCTGTCGCTGCTGCTGTTCTCGATGTATCTCGGCTGGATAGGAGCATGGCTGTCAGTGGCACGGCACTTGTCGCAGGTTGAGCCGCGCTAATAGTCTCTGACGCAAAATTAAACGACAACAAATTGTCGCCTGTGGCAAAAACCTTCGGTGCGGCCGTTAGTCGAAGGCGAACCTCGTTTTTCCGGCGCAGTCTGGAAAAATACCTAGTTAGTGCCTGTCAGAAAACCCCTGTTTTTTAAAAACTTACTCCCTGAATTTTTGGCATGTACCCCACAACTCTTGATTTTTGTTGCTGGAAGGAAAAGTTTTTCAT
>CAIZNF010000241.1 GCA_903934275.1 uncultured Nitrosomonadales bacterium | reverse complement strand
GCGTTGCTCATAAAAAATTACTCCTAACATATCAAACAGATGCGCCGTCGCAATTTTTTACTCGCGCCTTGCCTCGCTTAGGATTTTGAATTTATAGAGGCTCCCTGAAACTATCTTGAGCCGGACAAGCCGGAATCAAAAATGGAAAGTTGTCTTATTCCATTTTTCTATCAACAGCGCAATAACGTAGGGCGGGTTCTACCCGCCAGATATAGCTGTCGGGTAGAACCCGACCTACAAATCATTTCCCATTTGAAGGAGAAATGAAATTACTGTTGGGCACGCTACGCTAACGACCTGCCAACCCGTTGTTAATGCCAAATTGCAGGGGGATAACCAACGGGCATAGCACCACTCACCCTCAATCCTGCCTCTTCAACCACCTCGCCGCATCCAGCGCAAAGTAAGTCAATATTCCATCCGCTCCGGCACGCTTGAATGCCAACAGGGATTCTAGTACGCACGCTTGCTCGTTCAGCCAACCGTTCTGCGCGGCGGCCTTAAGCATGGCGTATTCGCCACTCACCTGGTACACAAATGTGGGGGCTTTGAATTCATCCTTCACGCGGCGCACGATGTCGAGGTAGGGCATGCCGGGCTTGACCATCACCATGTCCGCGCCTTCCTGCAAGTCTAGGCCAACTTCCCACAGCGCTTCGTCGGAGTTGGCAGGGTCCATCTGATAGGTGTATTTGTTGCCCGAACCCAGATTGCCGCTGGAGCCAACCGCGTCGCGAAACGGGCCGTAGAAACTGGAGGCGTATTTGGCCGAGTAGGCCATGATGCGGGTGTGGATGCAGCCCTTGCGGTCCAGCGCGGCGCGCACCGCGCCGATGCGCCCGTCCATCATGTCGGAGGGGGCGACGATGTCGGCTCCCGCCATTGCATGGACCTGCGCCTGCTGCGCCAGCACGGCGACAGTTTCGTCGTTGATGACGTAGCCGCTGTCGTCGATCAGGCCATCCTGCCCGTGGCTAGTGTAGGGGTCAAGCGCCACGTCGGTCATCACGCCCAATTCGGGGAAATTCTTCTTCAGCACAGCGACCACGCGCGGCACCAAACCGCCCGGGTTGTAGGCCTCTTTCGCATCCAGACTCTTCAGCGACGCATCGATCACCGGGAAGATCGCCATCACCGGGATGCCCAACTTGACGCATTGCTCGGCATCTTTCAGCAGCAGGTCCAGCGTCTTGCGCTGCACCCCCGGCATGGATTTCACATCTTCGACCTTATTGCTGCCTTCTAGCACGAAAACCGGGTAGATAAAATCTGCCGATGTAAGCACATGCTCACGCATCAAGTTCCGCGAAAAGGCATCGCGGCGCATACGGCGCATTCTGCTGTGGGGGTACTGTCCGAGTGTTTGCATGATTTCTTCCTGAATTGTCACTTCCTTTGGAACTATTTTAGAGAATGCTTATCTGATGCTGTGAGTGGCGTAAGTCACTCCCCGTTTCTCCTCCCTGAGCGGGTGTCTTAACCCTGTTAAGACTTTTTCGCCCCCGGTTTTTCCGGGGGCCTTTTTTTGGTACTGAAAAAGCAAATTGATAGACGGTCTGGTTTCTAATTTGCGTTAATCTGTGTAATCTGCGGAGAAAGCCTTTGCTCCTTCTGAAGCCAGCCTGCGATCACCGCTTCCGCCTCCTCCGTGCCGATTTTCTTCAGGCTGGAAAACAACTGTGCGGTACACTGCGGAAAACGAAGTTTCAGAGAAGACTCATGCCCGTTTACGGGCGTGATGTCGGAACTAAAATGTTCGGCCAAGTGCGATTTTACGCGATTCAGGGTTAATGTAGCTTGCTGGCGGCTAAGTTTGTCCGACTTGGTCAGCAGGATATGCACCGGCTTGCCGGTCGGCGCGAACCAGTCCAGCATGTTCTCGTCCATCTCGGTCAGCGGATGGCGGGAATCCATGATGACCACCAGCCCTGCCAGTTCCTCGCGGGTTTGTAGGTACTTGCTCAGCAACTGTTCCCAATGCCGCTGCACATCCGGCGGCACCTTGGCGTAACCGTAGCCCGGCAAGTCCACCAGAAAATTGTTGCCGCCTAGCGAAAAGTAATTGAGATGCTGGGTGCGACCCGGTGTCTTGCTGGTATAGGCCAACCGCACATGGTTCGCCAGCGTATTGATCGCGCTCGATTTGCCCGCGTTGGAGCGCCCGACGAACGCCACTTCCCTGCCGCCGTGCTGCGGCAAATCCTTGATGTGGTTGACGGTGGTGAAGAACGCCGCCTGCGAAAAGAGTCCCATCAACTGAAAAACAGATTGTCCACGAAAAACACGAAATAACACGAACAAAGGCTTGGGGCTATTTTAATTCTGGGCTGGCTGGATGCATCTACCGGTAAGTCATTGCAGTTCATAATATTTCGTGCCTTTCGTGTTTTTCGTGGACTGTTCTTACCAGTTAGCGAATATCTTGTCGGCGGCGGCAACCGTCGCGGCGATGTCCGCGTCGCTATGCGCGGCAGAAACGAAGCCCGCCTCGAAAGCCGACGGCGCGAGATAATGACCTGCCTCCAGCATCGCGTGGAAGAAGCGGTTGAACGCTTCCTTGTCGCAGCTCATCACTTCGGCGTAGCTGGTCGGCAAGGCCTTGCTGAAATACAGGCCGAACATGCCGCCAACGGATTGTGCGCAGAACGGGATGCTGTGTTTTTTTGCCGCAGCAGTCAAACCCTCGGTGAGCTGTTTCGCCAGTTGCGACAGGCGCTCGTAAAAACCGGCTTGCTGCACCAATTTCAGCGTGGCCAGCCCTGCCGCCACCGCGACCGGATTGCCGGACAAGGTGCCCGCCTGGTACACCGCACCGAGCGGCGCGAGGCATTGCATGATGTCGCGCCGCCCGCCGAAGGCCGCCGCAGGCAGGCCGCCGCCCATCACCTTGCCGAGCGTGACCAGATCCGGCTTGATGCCATAATAACCCTGTGCGCCCTGTAAACCGACGCGGAAACCGGTCATCACCTCGTCGAGGATCAGCACCGCACCATGCTGCGTACACAGGCTGCGCATGGCTTGCAGAAACTCTGGCCTGGGCGCAATCAGATTCATGTTGCCCGCCACCGGCTCGACGATCACCGCCGCGATTTCATTGCCCATTGCGGCAAAAGTTTTTTCCAGCCCGGCCGCATCGTTGTAATCCAAAACCGTGGTCAGTGCCGCGATCTCGGCGGGCACGCCGGACGAACTCGGCTGGCCGAAAGTCAGCGCGCCGGAACCGGCCTTGACCAGCAGCCCGTCGGAATGGCCGTGATAACAACCCTCGAATTTGATGATGCGCGAACGCCCGGTAAAACCGCGCGCTAGACGAATTGCCGTCATCGTGGCCTCGGTGCCGGAGCTCACCAGACGCACCATCTCCAGGCTCGGCAACAATTTGCACAGCAGCTTCGCCAGCTCCAGTTCGACTGCGGTCGGCGCGCCGAAACCCAAGCCTTGCGCCGCCGCATCCTGCACCGCCTTAACCACTTCGGGATGGCAATGCCCGACGATCATCGGCCCCCACGAGCCGACGTAATCGGTATATTTTTTGTCGTCCGCGTCCCACACGTAAGCGCCCTGCCCGCGCTGGAAAAATAGCGGCGTGCCGCCGACCGAACGGAACGCGCGCACCGGCGAATTCACGCCGCCGGGGATGATTTTTTGTGATTCTTCAAAAAGGGATTCATTATTGGAAACTTTGGGATTGTGCGAAGTCATGTTGCGTCTTTCTTTGCCAAATAATTTTAGGGGAACTTCAAACTTGAAAACTGCCGCGCCGCATCCTCAATATCCGGCGTATCAAATACCGCCGAAATCACCGCCAGCGCGTTTGCGCCCGCCTCCAGCAACTGCGCGCCGTTCTGTATGGTGATACCGCCAATCGCCACCAGCGGCACAGCAAATTCGCGACGCGCCTGATGCAATAAAACGGGCGTAGCAGCCACCGCTCCGGGTTTCACCGTGGAAGTAAAAAAACTACCGAACGCCACGTAATCCGCGCCTTGCCGCGCCGCCTCATGCGCCAGCGACAGGCGATTATAGCAAGACACGCCGATGATTTTTCCGCTGCCCAGCAGCTTGCGCGCCGCTGCCACACTGCCATCTGCACCACCTAGATGCACACCATCAGCATCCACTTGCCGCGCCAGCGCCGCGTCGTCATTGATGATTAGCTCCACGGAAAATTCGCGCGTCAGCCCGCGTAATGCTTCGGCCTGTTCCATGCGTAACGCCGCATCGGCGGTCTTGTTGCGATACTGCAATACCCGCGCGCCTCCGAGCAATGCCAGACGCACCTTGCGCAGCAACTCCGCCGTATCGGTTTCGTCCGGCGTGATTGCGTATAAGCCGCTGACCACCATGCTCTTCATTTAACCGTTCGTGGTGAGCTTGTCGAACCACCAGCCACTCATCCATAGCCCTTCGACAAGCTCAGGGCGAACGGGGTTTTTCTCAAGCGAACTGCATTGCCATCAAACATATCAATTCGGGCGTTCGGGTTGCTCTTCATCCTCTTCGCCGCGCGCCCAGAACAAACGGTCTGGGATATGCTGCCCCATGCCGGGACGGAAGCCCGCGTTCAAGGTTTGCCAGGTATATTCCTGCGCTTCCTTGACCGCCTCCGGCACGTCCACGCCCTGCGCCAGCAGCGCCGCAATCGCGGAAGACAGCGTGCAGCCTGAACCGTGATAAATCCCCGATAGGCGTGCCCAGCTATCGCTGCGCAATATGCCGCGCTCACCATACAGAGTATTGATGACCTTGGGCGTTTGTTCGTGCGTGCCGGTGATCAGCACAAATTCGCATCCCAAGCGCAGGATGCGTTTGGCGCATTCCTCAAGCGTCGGATCGTCCTCCTCGTTGTCTTCATCCAGCGCAAGACGGCGCGCTTCCATACTGTTCGGCGTAATGATAGTGGCCTGCGGAATCAACAACTCGCGCATCGCGTCCAACATGTCGTCATTCGCCAGTTCGTCGCCGCGCCCGGAAGCCAGCACCGGATCGAGCACCAATGGAATATCCGGGTAGTCCGCCAGAACCTCGGCAATCGCGACGATGTTTTCCACGCTGCCGAGCAGGCCGATCTTGAACGCCGCCACCGGCACGTCCTCCAACATCGCGCGCGCCTGATCTATCACCCATTCCGGATCTATCGGCAGCACATCGTCTACCCCGCTGGTGTCCTGCACGGTGATGGCCGTGACCACCGACAAAGGATGGCAGCCCATGCTGGAAATAGTCAGCAAATCAGCCTGCAAACCCGCTCCACCGCTGGGGTCGGATGCGGCGAAAGTCATTACTAGCGGGAACGATTCGGACATGATGTAGACAATGGTAAAATGCACTCTTGGGCAAGCATTTTACCCTAACTTGACGAACCCAAAGACATTGAAATGGAGGAACCCTGATGCGCATCCTGCATACCATGCTACGCGTAGCCGATCTGGAAAAATCGCTCGCTTTTTATACCGGCGTGCTCGGCATGGAATTGCTGCGCCGCACCGACTACCCGGACGGTAAATTTACCTTGGCCTTCGTCGGCTTTGACGGTGGAACCAACAGCGCGGAAATCGAGCTGACACACAACTGGGGAGTGGAAAAATATGAACTCGGCAACGCCTTCGGGCACATTGCTGTTGAAGTGGCAGATGCCTATGCCGCCTGCGAAAAAATCAAGCAACGTGGCGGCAGGGTAACGCGCGAAGCCGGGCCGATGAAACACGGCAGCACCGTGATTGCGTTTGCCGAAGACCCGGATGGGTACAAGATCGAGTTGATTCAGAAAAAAACTGGTTAATGGTTATTCGGTGCAAGGCTTACTGTTCGCTACAGTTTATGCCTTACACGACCTGCCAAGAATGAAGTGAGCCCTTTGATTCTTGCCAATCCGCTTGGTAGTTCACGCGGCGTGATTGGGCTCGTTGAGCGGCACCGAGCGGTCGTAGAGTATTTCGGGTGCAATATCCAGATCACCCGACCAGCACACCGTATCCAGAGCAACGAAAGCCTGCTTGAACAAAGCAATATCCTGCAAGCGGGTAAAAACACCCCGATTCAAATAGGGGCGTGCATCAAACAAGCGGTGATCACCGGTATCGAACCACAACTCCAGCGAAAAATCATTTCGCGGCACAACACGGATAACAGATTCCATCATCCCTCCTAACGCAACGGGTCGATTGCAAAAGGAGTTTGACCGTTAACGGCCAGCTCCCAATCGGCCAACAAAGACTCTCGATGTATTTCAATCCACGCCTGTACCAGTCTGGTTTTGGCTACAGGAATTTCACCGCTGAGTGCGCCCCATCAAGAATTGAGAAAGATGCCTCCTGCCCCTGATACTTTGCGCGAATGTGTTGAAGTTTGTGACGCTCATCGTCGTAGAACAATTCCGTAAAACATACTGATGGTTGGCATGGCAAATCTCTGCTATGAAGAATTACGTGACTGCAGCCAACATCAGCTCAGGGCAATAGGAATCTGTCCCGGTGACTTCACTAAAAGCAATTCGAACACGACCCCTTTGATTGTTATTATTCCCCCGGTACCTTTGGTGTTCACTCTTTCAAGCATGGGCAGCTTGCCGCAGCACCCGCTCGGCCCATCTGTTAAGGCTCTGCCCGGTGTGCGCTGCAGCCTTGAGTGCCGCAGCGTGAACTGCGGGATCAACGCGCAGCATCAGGCGTCCGGAAGCGAGTTTTTCAGGTGTCTGCCCCAACTTCTCGCAGGCTGAAACATAGTCGTCAACAGCCGCATGAAAAGCGCCCGTGAACGCGGCGACCGATTCCCCATGAAAGCTGATAATGTCGTCGATGTCCAGCACGCGCCCGACCAGAATATTATCGTCCGGGTCAAATTCTATGCTGGCCGTATAGCCACGGTATGTCATCGTATTTTTCATGGCGTGATCTCCAATTTCATCAAAAACTCGCGCGCCGCCTTGACGCGATAAATCAGCGCTTCGCGTTGCGGATACGGGCGGCGATGTCAATTTATTATTGTCACTCGCTTGACGCTGGTTTGACTAATGGGTGACCTCATTGATTTTCAAGTTGGGATCACTGAGCGGTACCGAATGCTCGTAAAGCGTTTCGGGATCAATATCAATATTCCCCGGCCACGCTACCGTGCCGTTTTCAACAAAAGCCCCCTGAAACACATTACCAGACTTGAGTCTATCCCAAGGTTTTTGATCCATGTAGTCGGACATATGAAAAGTACGCCGTTCCCCATTTTCAAATTCAACAAGCAAGGTAAAATGGGGTAGTACTGTCACTTGAGTCACATCGAGCAACATCGTGATGCCTCCTTCACTTTAGTGGGTCAATCCGGAAAGGTTCGACACCTTCCTTGGCAAGCTCCCAATCCGCCAGCAACTCTTCGCGATGCAAATCAATCCAAACTTGCACCATGCGAAACTGTCTGGGTGGCAGTTCACCTGCAAGCAATGTCGCGTCCTCAATGGCAACCTAAGCATTGTAACCTTGATAGCGAATGTGAATATGCGGCAGATGATGCTCTTCCTTAATTTCAAAAAACATCGAAATGATGATGCCGTAAAACATACTGATAGTTGGCATGAAAAACCTCTGCTATGAAGAATTACGCAATTGTAACCAACATCAGCTCAGGACAATAGGCAGGGCAATCGCATCAAAATCGAAGCGCAGCAAAGGC
>CAIZNF010000240.1 GCA_903934275.1 uncultured Nitrosomonadales bacterium | reverse complement strand
TGATCACAGGGGTGAACAAGGGCAGGTGATCCTGGACGCGCAGTGTGTGACCTGCCATGCAAAAATAAATAAAAAAAATGACATGACCAAGCTGGCGGATGTTCGAGATTTTGGCACGGATCACCCCGCGTTTAGCTTGACTTTTAAGACTGGACATGGAGACGGGAACATGGCGCGTATCCCGCAAAAAAATAAAGAAAAACTCGTCGAAAAATCAGGAATTAAATTTTCTCATAAGGTTCATCTTGACAAAAAAGGTGTTTCCAGCCCCGAAGGCGATACAGTGTTGGAATGTCGCAATTGCCATCAACCGGATGAGGCGGGCGTTCGCTTCAGGCCTATTTCCATGGCAAAGGATTGTCAGCAATCCGGATGCCATGCACTGCGTTTCAAACCTCCTATGTCAGGCCGTCAAGTGCCTCACGGAACTGAGCGCGAGGTGATGACTACGCTGCGTGAATATCACGCGACGATGACAATCGGGAAAATGGCTGCGGGCGAGAAGCTTCCGTGCGGTGACCGTGTTGGAGTTGGCAAAAATCAACTTGAACGTGCGTTGGACTGCGCCAACCACAACGCCTCCGTGAATGCGGAATTTTTGTTTAAGCCGGACGGCTGTTGCGGGGAGTGCCATGAAATTACCCGTGCTATCGATGACAAGGAGGTTCCGTGGAAGGTCGCACCCGTTAGCATAACCGGCCATTGGTTGCGCAACGCACACTTTACCCATGCCAAACATAGCACCGCAAAATGTACTGAATGCCACGACAAGGCGCTTTCTGAAAAGAGCTCGGATGTGGCCATTCCTGCCATTGAAAAATGCCGCGAATGTCATGTGGGGAGCAAACCGTCGAAGAATAAAATCAGCACCCGTTGTGACAATTGCCACAGCTTTCACAATGAAAACGCGTATCAGCCAACAAGTAGAGGTTCAGCGAGTTACCATTCTCCGTGATATGTAATTTTTTAGGTTCGGCGGTTTCATAATCCCAGGCTGATTATCGATTACAACACACTGATGATGTACATCAGCATCATAGCTCGGCATAAATATATGCACGCGTCATATCCTTGTCCCCTTTTTTATAGCCAGGTCGCGCGCTGGCAAAACTTGTTTCTGTATCGATTAGTTTCGTTATTTTCGCTAACTCGCAAAGAATCCATTCCTGCTCTTCAGGAATATTCTCCCCAATTTGATAGCAACGCACGACATCATTTCCACCAGCTTTTAATACACCAGCAGCATGAGGCTCAACGGTGCGTTGAACTCCGCCATAGGTAAATGTGAGAATGTGGCGATTTCTAATTGCGGTTACGATTACGTTGATCATTGTTCTTCCTAATGAAAATTGATGGCAAAACCGCCACCGGTTACGTTGAGCTGAGTGTACTGTTTTTTCAATTTTTATTGTCGGGAATATTACTGCTCAAATTTGTTATTGGCACATCCGAGGATTCCAGCAGTTGCAGTGGGTTCATGAAAGCTATTGAATGTACATAACGGTGCGCAGGCGATAAAATCGGGCAAATCGTGTCTATGATACACACGTGAAAAAACTTACTATCGTTCTGGCACTGACTCTGGAATTTATCAGCAAAGCTACCACCCGTTTTCTCAAATAATATTTAGAGGCTTATCTTTGATGAACGATGCCGATTACATGCACCACGCCCTTGCTCAATGCCATCACAAAGCATCGATTTGTCATTGGACAAAAACCAGGTGATGCCGCCAAAACCAAATTGGCCAACAACCTTTTGGCCGCCATCAATTTAGCAGGTGCAAGTGAAGTCTTGGCCATGGCGCAAGCTTGGGGCTTGAATGCAGAAACAACCTTGAATGTGATGCAATCTAGCAGTGGGCACAGCTGGATTGGACAGGACCGAATGGCACGTGCG
>CAIZNF010000239.1 GCA_903934275.1 uncultured Nitrosomonadales bacterium | reverse complement strand
TCGGCGAAAATCTGCGTAATCTGCGGACAACTGCTTTTGCTTGTTGTCCACCACTTTCGAAAGTATCCCCTACGGTTGCTCATGACGTATTGACAAAAGTCCTATAGACTTCCGCCAAAGAATAAGGGGGAAACGCATGGACTGGCATCGGATAGCTTCCTGGAAGATAAATCGCTTTGCCGTAGTCGTGGTCGTTATTGTGCTGGCTGCCGCGTTGCGGGTATGGCCCTTGTCTATTCTTGGCGGACGTATTGTCTGGCTGACATTCTACCCAGCCGTGACGGTTGCCGCAGCTTACGGAGGATTTTCTGCCGGTTTGCTGGCGGCAGCCTTGTCCTGTGTTACGGCGATTTTCTTCTGGCCGCTGCTGGTGCCAAATCCTTTCATCAACGACTTCGCCGACTGGCTGGGCTTGGCGATTTTTTTCCTGAACTGCATACTGATCTCGGCCATTGCCGAAGCCATGCTGCATGCAAAACTGCGCGCAAAAAAGGCGCAGGAACTGGCCGAGGAATCGAACAAGGCCAAGAGCGTGTTTCTGGCCAACATGAGCCATGAGCTGCGCACCCCGCTGAATGCCATTCTCGGTTTCTCCGACCTGATGCGCAACGATGCCGATATTTCCGAAAAACAGCGCGAGACTCTGGACATCATCAACCGCAGCGGCGAGCATCTGTTGAGCTTGATCAACGATGTGCTGGACATGGCCAAGATCGAGGCCGGGGGCGTTGTCTGCGAGAGCAGCGCTTTTGACTTGGGAAATATGGTGCGCGATGTCACCGATCTGATGCACTTGCGCGCCGAAGAAAAAGGCCTGCGCCTGCTGCTGGATCAGTCCTCAAATTTCCCCCGTTTCGCCCGTGCCGATGCCGCCAAGCTGCGCCAAGTGCTCATCAACCTGATCGGCAACGCCATCAAATTTACCCGGCAGGGTAGCATCACTCTGCGCCTGAATGCCTTGCCTGCTGGTGAGCGCTTGTTGCTGAACATCGAGGTAGAGGACAGCGGCAGCGGCATCGCGAGCGAAGACTTGGCGCGTATCTTCGACCCGTTTATTCAGGTGGGCAAGCAGGCAACCCAGAAAGGCACCGGATTGGGGTTGACCATCACGCGAAATTTTGTGGGGCTGATGGGTGGGAAGATCAGCGTCGAAAGTGAACCGGATAAAGGTTCAATTTTCCGCGTGGAAATTCCGGTCGAACGTGCCGATGCAACAGAAGTGAATACACCTGAAATCAAGCAAAAACGTGCTATTGGCCTGGCATCCGGTCAACCGGAATACCGCATCCTGATTGTCGAGGATCAACAGGAAAACTGGCTGTTGCTGCGGCGCTTGCTGGAAGATGCCGGGCTCAAGGTGCGCGTCGCCGAGAACGGTGTCGAGGGCATCGAAGCTTTTTCCGATTGGCGGCCGCATTTCATCTGGATGGACATCCGCATGCCCGTCATGGACGGCCTGGAAGCGGCGCGGCGCATCAGGAAGCTGGATGGAGGGCGGGAGGTGAAGATCGTGGCATTGACCGCCTCAGTGTTTGAGGAAGAGCGCGACAATATCATGACGGCGGGTATGGATGATTTTGTCCGAAAACCCTATCGCATGGAGGAAATTTTTGACTGCCTGACACGCCTTCTCAATGTCAGTTTTGTGTACGATGAAGCGGTGGCAGATTCCGTGGTAAATCCGCCCACGGCTCTGCGCCCTGAAGCACTGGCAGCATTGCCGGATGAACTGCGCCGTGAGCTGAATGATGCGCTGGTCAGCCTCGATGCCACGCGGGTAGCGGAGCTTATTCGTCGTATCGTCAAACTAAATCCGGCGCTGGGCGACGTGCTCGCGTATCACGCGGATCGGCTGGCTTACACCGCGATTCTGCACGCATTGAAGGCGGGCACAAGCATGTAGGCTTATAAAACGTGGCAAGAATTATGCTGCGCAGATGCCGAAGGAGTAGGGCGGGTTCTACCCGTCTGGATTTCTATTGCCATTCAAACTGCAATTTGCTACATTTCGCTACAAATGTAGCAAAAAGGAGAAGCCATGAGCATGCCAGTCCGAATCGAAGATGATCTATATGAACAAGCGAAGGCAGCATCAAAGGGAGAATGTCGCACTATCTCAGGCCAACTTGAATTCTGGGCCAAGGTTGGCAAGGCGGCACTGGACAACCCGGACTTGCCAATTGAGTTCGTCAGGGAATTGCTGATTGCCCGAGCAGAAGATCGCCAACAGCTCGGCAGATTCATACCCGGGCAATTCCGTGGCTGAGATATGCGTTTTGCAGGCCAACGCATTTCTGCGGGCCTACAAAAAATTGCACGACAACCAGAAGGATGCAGTTGATCAGGCCGTTGCTGAAATTATTCGTGATCCGGCCATTGGTGAAGCGAAAAAAGGTGATTTGTCCGGTGTCTACGTTCACAAGTTCGACTGCGTGAATCAACTGTTCCTGCTGGCTTATGAATACGATCCGACGACTCGTGTGTTGCTGCTGGTTGGAACGCACGAAAATTTTTACCGCAATCTAAAACGCTGACATCGGCGGACAGCCAATACGTTACCCGAGCGCGAAACAGAAATGATGCGGTAGAGGACGGGTCGCTGCGCAATTTTATAAAACGTGTATACTTTTACGTGCATACAAACGTGGGGCGTAATGATGAAAACAGCTAAAGTTTTTAAACAGGGCAACAGCCAAGCGGTACGCTTGCCGAAAGAGTTTCGCTTTCAAGAGGATGAGGTATACATCAGAAAAAGCGGCGACAGCGTACTGCTCATACCCAAAAAAATTGAACGCTGGAAACACGTCAAGGCATGTCTCGGTAAATTCAAGGGAACCTTTGAGCGCGGTCAGGCGGATCAATTCGATGCGCGGGATTGGGCATAATGAGCTACATGCTGGATACCGATACTTGCATCTACCTGATGACTGGGCGTGATCCGCAAAAACAGCAAAATATTCTGGCGAAACTTGAGTCGCTCGATCAGGATGAGTTTGTTTATCTCTCAAGTATCGTGATATCCGAATTAAGTTATGGGGCGCAGAAAGGCCGTTGGAAAACCCCCAACATGGCGCTGCTGGAGCAGTTCCTGCTCGACTTCAAGATTGCCGCCTTCGATGAACACGCGGCGCACTGTTGCGGGATTATTCGCGCGGCGTTGGAAAAAAAAGGAAAGCCAATCGGCCCGATGGATACCCTGATTGCAGCCCATGCCGTTAGTCTGGATATGATGCTGGTCACGCACAACGTGCGAGAATTTCACCGCGTAAGCGGATTGAAAGTCGAGGATTGGGCGGTTGCATGAAAACATCAGAGGTCTGCGGCTCAATTCAAGAGTCGGCGCAGTGCTAACGGGTATAGCGAGTTAATGAAACTTGCTATGCCCGTTTCCCCCTCCCCAACCCT
>CAIZNF010000238.1 GCA_903934275.1 uncultured Nitrosomonadales bacterium | reverse complement strand
CCGCAATATGCGTCCGCCGGTAGATTTTGTCCGGTAACTGATAGTGGAGCCATCCGTATAGATGAATGCAAATACAGCACTAACGATGAATGCAAACGTGCATCAGGAACCAAAGGAGATTGCGTTGCCGATCAACCCATCCAATCGACCAAGGCACCGTTCTGTTTGATAATGGGGGCATTCGAGGTTTGCGACAAATACCAAGACTATGAGTCATGCGAAAAAGAAGCACAAATAAAACTCGGTAATTGCATCCCAAACTCGCATTACATAAACCCGGACAAACAGTAACCATTGCAAGAATATGGATGCAGTTGGCGAAGATATGCTGCACCAAGCAAAACGAAATCGTTTGTAAAAAACAGGTCGAAACGTGAAAATCATTTGCCGAAGTGGTCGCGCCAGATTGGTCAATTTGTAATTTCCGCCCCCCCAAGAGCATTGAGAGACATCCGACAAACAAACTCGACATGAGTAACCAGCCGCTCCTCCTTCCCAAGCCGATCAGCGATGTCCTGTCCATTCTGCCGGGATATCCGAAAACCTTGCTATTTGTCCAAGCCGTTAATCTGGCGCTGGGTGACACTCTCCAATCGGAAGTAATGCAGCCCATGCAGGGCAAACTCATTAACATTCGTGTAACTGATGCCGGAGTGGCGTTTTATTTTTTCCTTAGCCCAAAAGGCTTGGTCGCTTGCCGTCGCAATAGGGAGCCAGAGTTGACCATCAGTGCCAGTGCGCATGATTTTTTGATGCTTGCACTGCGCAAGGAAGACCCGGATACACTATTTTTCAGCCGCCGCCTGTGTATGGAAGGTGACACCGAGCTTGGCCTGTTGTTGAAAAATACATTGGATGCAATGGAATTCCCGCCCTTTAATTTAGGTTTATTATCACCCCCCAGAATTTTTGCCAAAATCAGGGCACGATTACTGAACTGACATAATTCAAAATTGTCCATCAACATCAAAACCTTTTGTAGGAGCGCAATTTATTGCGTTACTGCACCGGGGTTAGAGTTTTTGCAAACTTCATCATGAAAATATTTTCGATGGATTATCTGGGATAAAACATGGCTTTGCCTGAAAAAAAACGACATTTTAAATTTCTTGACGTGTTTGTTTTAAGGCATGCGAAGCGGTGGCTCGGCGTATGTGCGATTGCAGCTCTGGTAATCATTGGTTATTTGTATATTGGCCATTCGGCGAGCCAGCATGACATCAACGCCTACGCAGCTCCTGTTGCACACTCAAATCTTGAACAAATAACAACCGCCGACAAGACTTCAGCCAAGCTGGGAAAAAAACTTTGGGTATGCCCCATGCATCCTCAGGTTATCCAGGATCATCCGGATATATGCCCGATTTGCGGCATGGATTTGGTAGAAATGGAACCGCAGGGCGCGCACCAACCTGGACATAGTCACGGCGTGCAACTCGACTCGGCATCGCAGCAAAGGCTGGGGGTGCGATTGGACGCGGCCGAATGGAAAACACTGAGCCAGGATATTCACGCTTATGGGACCGTGGTTGCCGATGAAAGCTTGGCTTTCAATCTTAGCTCCAAACTTGAAGGAGTCATCAAAAAACTACACGTAAATTCTATTGGGCAACAAGTCAATGAGGGGGATACGATTTACGAAGTATATTCTCCGGAGCTGCTTAAAACACAGTTTGAATACGTTGAATTGCTCAAGGAAAAGAACATACTCATGATACCCATGATGTCCGAAGACGCGCATACGAACCCCGAATATCGTATGACCGAGAGCGATATGATGG
>CAIZNF010000237.1 GCA_903934275.1 uncultured Nitrosomonadales bacterium | reverse complement strand
GGCAATGCGCATTCTCCAGTCGCAACCTATTCATGCGGTCATAACCGATTGGAACATGCCAGGGATGACCGGTCTGGAGTTGACCAAGGCCATCCGTGCGGATGCCAAGTTGGCCAAGATGCCGATATTGATGGTGACGGCCGAGGCGGATCGCCACCAGATCGAATTGGCAATCGAATCCGGGGTATCCGATTTTCTGGTCAAACCTTATTCGGTTAGCCGCCTGGAGGAAAAGTTGAATGGTATCCTCAACAAGAATAAACCCATGTTTGCTTCAGCCAAGACGGCAACTTTTCCATCGGTCGCCGGGAAAACGACGAGGCCCTCCACCAGCGTGATGACACCTTCGGGCAATGCCGAGCCGCTCGCCGTCGTGTTGAGCGACGATTTCAAAAAAATGCCCCACAAGGCGAATTTGCTGGTAGTCGATGACGTGCCGGAAAATCTGGATGTGCTGGTAGAACTGCTCGAGGATGAATATCGTGTCAATGTGGCCAACAGCGGGGAGCGGGCACTGGAAATTCTCGGATCGGGAAAGCCCCCCGATCTTATTCTGCTCGATGTGATCATGCCGAAAATGGATGGTTTCGAGGTGTGCCGCCGACTCAAGGCAAACAAGGCCACTGCCGACATTCCGGTGATTTTTCTTACCGCCATGAATGAGGCAACCGATCTGGTACACGGGTTCGAAGTCGGTGCGGTGGACTTTGTGACCAAGCCTTCCGCCCGCAGGCGCATCGTCGGAAAACTTCGTGGATATGGCGACACTTGGCGGCGAGTTGCGGGAGCTTGCCGCGTTGTTAGCTATCGGTGATTCGCGCGCCCGCAAGCTCGCGGATGGCATCGCGCATCGCCTTGGCGAGATCGGGCAGGATGATATTGCCAGCCAGCTCAAAAAACTCATTTCCCAGTATGATTTCAAAGGGGCGATGGGCAAGCTCAAGGAGGTGGCGCAGACATTGGGAATAGCACTTTGATGCTCGGCATAACCGGGCGAGCCGAAACCAAAAATGTAGGTCGGGCTCTGCCCGACATGGTGGGCGGAGCCCACCTTACGGTTTCATTAAAGAGTTGCTGTTTTCTCCAGGATCATGCGGGCAGACTTGCTTATACTGCAACTCTGCGTACACTGAAGGCAAATACAAGCAACTCGGCCAGGAAAATTACATCATGAATCAAGGCAACATTCTGGTAGTTGATGACACGCTGGCATCGTTGAAGCTGCTGGTGGATATCCTGACTGCGGAAGGTTATCAGGCGCATCCTGCCGACAGCGGAGAGCTTGCGCTGGCATCGGTCGCGGCCAACTTGCCGGATTTGATCCTGCTGGATATCCGCATGCCGGTTATGGACGGGTTCGAGGTGCTGCGGCGGCTCAAGGCGCAGGAACGGAGCCGCAGTATTCCGGTTATTTTGCTCACTGCGTTCTCGGACATAGAGCATCGCGTGGAAGGCTTCAAGCTTGGTGCCGTGGACTTTATCTCCAAGCCGTTCCAGCGCGATGAATTGCTGGCTCGTGTTCACACCCATCTGGAGCTGTCTCTCCTGCATACCCGGCTCGAACATCAGACAGCCGAGCTGCGACAAACCTACGAACAGCTTCAAATCGCCACCTCTGTCGAGCGCAAGCAGGCCGATGAGGCGTTGCGTGCGAGCGAAGCGCGCTATAAGCGCATCACCGAAGGAATTACGGATTATCAATATACGGTACGTATCGAAAATGGTCGCGCTGTGCGGACAACGCACAGCTCGGCCTGCGTGACGGTGACGGGATATACGGCGGAAGAATTTGCCGCCGACCCTTACCTCTGGATTCAGATGGTCGCACCGGATGACCGCGAACGGGCCAAGGAGCATGTGCGACAAATCTTGGAGGGAAAGGATGTGCCACCCATTGAGCATCGTATCACCCGCAAAGATTGGCAAACCCGCTGGGTAAGCGATACGACCATTCTGCTCCGGGATGCCTCTGGGAAGCTGCTGTCTTACGATGGCGTGGTCAAGGATATCACCGAGCGCAAGCGGGCGGACAATGTAGTGAGTGGGAGCGCGGCGCGCTACCGGGCGATCACCGAGACCACCGCTTATGCCATTGTCACCGCCGACATCGCAGGCAATATTGTGGGGTGGAACGCCGGGGCGGAGAGGGCATTCGGTTACACCAAGGCCGAAGTATTCGGGCAACCGCTCACCGTGTTGATGCCGCAGCGCTACCATGAAGGGCATATCGGCGGTATAGGCAGGGCGCGCGCGGGTGGGCATGTAAGCGGAAAGGTCGCCGAACTGCACGGTTTGACCAAAACGGGAGCCGAATTTCCGCTGGAGTTGTCGCTGTCGGAATGGGAGACGACGGATGGGAAGTTTTTCACCGGAATCATCCGCGATATCAGCGAGCGCAAGGTGATGGAAAATAAATTGCAGGAGAGCGAAGCGCGCTACAGGCGCATTATCGAGGGGATCACGGGTTATCATTATACGGTGCGCGTTGAAAATGGCCGCGTCGTGGAGACCGCACAAAGTCCGGCTTGTCTGACGGTGACGGGATATGCGCCGGAAGAATTTTCCGCCGACCCTTATCTCTGGATCCAGATGGTTGCAGCGGAAGACCGCGAGCGTGTCAAGGGACAGGTGCAGCAAATACTGGACGGGAAAGACGTTCCACCCATTGAACACAAAATCATCCGGAAAGACGGGAAGATTCGTTGGGTGAGCGACACGACTATTCTGTGCAAGGACATCTCCGGGAAACTTTTGTCCTACGACGGCGTGATCGAAGACATCACCGAACGCAAGGCGGCGGAAGAGCAGATTCGTAATCTGGCCTACTATGACCCATTGACGCAATTGCCCAACCGCCGCATGTTAAACGACCGGCTCGGGCAGGCAATGGCCGCCAGTAAGCGTAGCGGCCTGTATGGCGCGCTGATGTTTCTCGATCTGGACAACTTCAAGCCGCTCAATGATACGCACGGTCACGAAATTGGCGATTTGCTGCTGGTCGAAGTGGCGCGCCGCCTTACCGGTTGCGTGCGCGAAATGGACACTGTGGCGCGCTTCGGTGGCGATGAATTCGTAGTGATGTTCAGCGAGCTGGATGCGGACAAAGCCGAGTCCGTCACTCAAGCTAGTATCGTCGCGGAGAAAATTCGCGCCACCCTGTCCGAGCCATATCTACTGGCAAGAAAGCAGAATGGGCAGATGGAGATTGCCATCGAGCATCATTGCACGTCGAGTATCGGTGTGGTGCTGTTCCTCAATCACGAGGCCAGCCCGGAAGATATTATCAAGTGGGCGGATATGGCGATGTATAAGGCGAAAGATGGCGGGCGCAACAGGTTTTGTTTTTATGGGTGATTCTAGTGCAGGTATTGTGCCTGCTTCCGTGTGAAGCTGTTGTTGTAGGAGCCCGATTCATCGCGCGATAAATCACGCTCCTACAGTTGCGTAGGTTGGGCAAAGCGTAGCG
>CAIZNF010000236.1 GCA_903934275.1 uncultured Nitrosomonadales bacterium | reverse complement strand
TGAGAAGCTGCTTCAATGATTGTTGCTTATCGGAAGTCAACGCACGCAGTCGGTCAGATTTTCCCACTGCGAGACGCAATTCATCATTGGATGCAGTGGCTGATAAACGGAGCAAGGGTTCGAGGCTTGCATTTGCGTCGGTCATCGTGGCACGGACAGCAGCCTCCCGCTTTTCCAGTTCAATAAGTTCGCCGTTCAAACGTCCCAGCTCTTTAAATGAGGCTGCATGCTGTTTCAACAATGACTCCAACTGCAGGGAGATTTGAGCAGGCAGATCTCCTGCAAAGTCAGGTGCCACATCTGCAGACAACCCCTTTGCCGCTTTGGCAAATGCATCCAGATCGCGTTGCATCATGTCTACGCGGGTCAAGCGAGTTTCCCGAATTTTTTGAAGTTGCAAGTGCATGCGCTCGAAAAGAACCAGTGCTGCCTCAACGGTATCAATACTCGCATCCACAGGTAAAGATGCTTGGGTTAGCCCCTTTTGCATCTCGACTTTCCAGGCATCAACAGCAGCATCAGCCTGCGAAACACGCTTGAGCAGTTCCGGCAAAGCCGCTTGGGCTCGAATCTTTTGTGTCGATAAAGCGCTACGCCGCTCTTGCAATCTTGCAGCACTACTAACTGATTCGTCAGCCAATCGAATAAGACCTGCAAGGTTCAAGTTTTCCGCATCAGGGTTGATACTCCGCAATGAAACAATCAATGCAGACTTTGCTTCAGAGACATTGGCAACAAAATTTGCCTGTTGGGAAAGTTCTTCCTCCGAGTCTGCTGCTGCAGACAGCGTCCGTTCACGTGCAACTCGCCACTCATTCATTTGCAACAGCGGCATTCCCGATAAACCCAGAGAATCCATTCGGTCTGCCCAGGCCTGATCGAAGGATTGCAGTTGTGTTTCCCCTTCTTGAGCACGATCACTTTGATCAGCCAATTGGAGATCAAGACGCTGCAAGCGGTCTATATTTGCTTGAAGTTCAGTTTCTTCTCGGGCTTTATCATGGCGTTTATCTGCAGCGCCATCTGCATTTGACACGGCCTGTTCATAGTCTGTTGCAACATCCGAAGGCTTGACATTTCCCGCCTTTATGGAATACCAGGTTACGTCCCTTTCACTACGTGCATCCAATACATTTTGCAGAGTGACCGGATGATGCGCCGCCTTGTATTGAGTTATCTCGAGTTGCAAGGCCTTGATTTCCGAATTTATCTCCGACTTACGCCCCAGGCTGGTTGCTACAACCTTTTCCAAGTCGGCTCTGCGCTTCAACAGAGCGGTACATTCATCCTGGCTAGGTGGCAAAACCTTGCATAGGTGATCTGGTGCCAGGCTCCATTTGCCAAGGTCACTCTTCGCTCCATCAAGTTCTCGTTGATGCTTTGCAACTTGAATTTGGAATCGCTTTTCGGTGGCTGCCGTATCACCCAGAGACCGCGTTGAATTCAAGCACTCAACGAGCTCATTAGAGATAGCCGTTTCGGGCAGGAGTGAAATTTCCGCATCAATTGCATTGATCTCATCCTCACGCGTTTTTAGTGCATCTTGAGCTGCGACAAGTGTTTGAGTCAGAGTACCGTGCCTTCGAACAAGCCCCGCCAGGGCCGAACGGACGAGCGCTACAGGCAGGCGTTGTTCGGTTGCATCTTCGTTTTCATGCGGCCACGCCAACTGCCTGGCTGATTCTTGGACGTCCTGCCACAAAACCCGAATTTCCCCCTCACGCTTAGCCATGTCACTTTCATGGTTTCGCAACTGTTGCCGCGTTGCTGAAAGTGACTCAATATCCGCTTCCCGCGCCAATATTGCGTTATCTGGATGCAATTCTGAAATTTTCTGATTTATGTCAGCAATCTGTTTGGCATACAAAGCGCCGGACTGGGCTGCAATAGCCAAGTCATGCTCAGCACGAGCCAACTGCTCAGCGGAATTGGCTGGAAGATCCACAACGGCTCCCAACTCACTTAGGGCATGCTCCACCTCTTGAAGGGTAGCCAACATAGGTGCAATTCGACGCACTCGTTCCAGCCGAAACCGATCTTGCGCCAGCGCATCGTATTGACTGCGAGCCTCCTTCAATCGATCTTCAATGGCATCAACTGCGTTGCGTGCTTCCTGCCAATCTTTGGTGCGCACAGTGGCATTCTTTAGGGCAGCTTCGGCTTGTTCAAGCTCGGTGACAGCAATGTAATACTCGCGCTTGTCAGACTTTCGTGCGGCCCACAGTCCATCAGCTTCAGCTTCCAACTTGTCACGGATGGTTCCCAGGCTTCCGACGCCGGCCGCAGCTTGAAATAGGATTTGCCCCACATCGTTGGACGCACTTAGTATTTCCTGCCCACCCTGCACCAGTCGCTCGTGGTTCAAACCAAACATCTGGTCAAAAAATGTGCGGTCTATTTGCCCCATATAGGCTGTCAGCGCATTGTCGGGTAATGCACTTCCACCCACGGCTTGCAAAGTTTTGGTTCTGGCCTTGGTACGAAT
>CAIZNF010000235.1 GCA_903934275.1 uncultured Nitrosomonadales bacterium | reverse complement strand
GTGCAGCGTACTCTATCGCAGTATGCGGGTAAGTCGCATACGATGAAGGTATGACGGGAAGCAGGTAAGGATAAGTGATGAAATTTTCTGTAGATTGCCGCTTGTGTCCGCGCCTTGCCGGGTTTCTCAACCAAGTGC
This sequence comes from uncultured Nitrosomonadales bacterium, assembly GCA_903934275.1. GTDB lineage: Bacteria > Pseudomonadota > Gammaproteobacteria > Burkholderiales > Gallionellaceae > Gallionella. The sequence goes on along the minus strand of CAIZNF010000235.1, from coordinate 2,779 downwards.
GCGGCGAACAACCTGACTACTATGCTTTGCCGGTGAGTTCGTTTGGCGAGCCACGCAGCCCATTTTTGATCGTCGGGCTTGCCCCTGGGATGCATGGCGCGAATCGCACCGGTCGTCCGTTCACCGGCGATTTTGCGGGCAACCTGCTGTATGGCACATTGCACAAGTGCGGCTTCTCAAGCAGCGCCGAACCGTTAGATGCGGCGGGGAACGCCAACCTGTCTTTGCACCTGAGAGGTTGTCGTATCACCAACGCGGTGCGCTGCTTGCCGCCGCAAAATAAGCCGGAGCCGCAAGAGGTTCGCGCCTGCAACGGTTATGTCGCGGAAGAGCTGGCAATGCTGCCGCAAGCCGCGGCAATACTTGCCCTAGGCACGATAGCGCATCAGGCGGTGCTGATGGCGTTGCAATTGCGCAAGAGTAGTTTTGTGTTCGGGCACGGCGCGCAACATGAACTGCCCGGCGGTTTAACGCTGTTTGACAGCTACCATTGCAGCCGCTACAACACTCAAACCAAACGCTTGACCACGGTAATGTTCGAGGCAGTGATTGACAATATCGCGAAATATCTTGAGTCCAAACATTTTGATTAATGGCAAATTCGATCCCCAGCCGATACTCGCCAGCCTGCCGTTGTTGCCGGGTGTGTACCGTTTTTTAGATGGCAAGGGTGAGGTACTGTATGTCGGCAAGGCCAAGCAACTGAAAAAACGCGTCGCATCCTACTTCCAGAAAACCAATATTTCGCCGCGCATTCGCCTGATGGTGACGCATATCGCGCGTATTGAAACCACTATTGCGCGTTCGGAAGCCGAGGCGCTGTTACTGGAAAATAATTTAATTAAATCGTTAAAGCCACGCTATAACATACTGTTTAGAGACGATAAATCATACCCGTATATCGTATTGACCGGGGATAGATTCCCGCGCCTGACTTACTACCGCGGTGCGCTTAATCGCCAACATCAATACTTCGGGCCCTATCCAAATTCGTATGCAGCCAAAGAAAGCATTCAGCTTTTGCAAAGGATTTTTCGTATTCGCACTTGCGAAAACAGCGTGTTCAACAATCGTACTCGCCCTTGCCTGTTGCATCAGATTCATCGCTGCACTGCACCCTGTGTGAAGCTGGTTTCAGCAGAAGATTATCAAACCGACATCCACAATGCGGTGCTATTACTGCAAGGTCGCCATCAGGAAGTCGAGCAAACTCTGCGTACGGCGATGGAGCTTGCGGCAGAAAAACAGCACTATGAACAGGCCGCAGCCCAGCGCGACCAGTTGCGCGCGTTGCACACGGTGCAGCAAAAACAATTCGTCGAATCCACGGGTGGCGCGACGGATGCCGACATTATCGCGCTGGCGCAGCAGGACGAGTTGGCCTGTGTAAATCTTGTGATGGTGCGCGGCGGGAGACATCTGGGGGACAAGAGTTTTTTTCCGGAACATGCGGAGGATTTGCAGGCGGATGAGGTCATGCAGGCATTTATCGCACAGCATTATTTGAATCGTAGTGTGCCTCCGCTGCTGGTGTTGGAGAAGGAGTGTGGCGATGAAATTTTGGCGCAATTGCTCGGCGAACAGGCCGGGCATGCGGTGAAGATTAGCCAGGCTCTGAGCGGAGAGCGCAAGCAGTGGCTGGATATGGCGCAGCGCAATGCGCTGCTGGCGTTGCAGCAGCGGAAGGCGCAGCGGGGCGGGCAGAAGCTGCGTTTGGACAAGCTGCGCGGGCTGTTGGACATGCCGGATTTGCAGCGCATCGAATGTTTCGATATCAGCCATACCATGGGAGAGGCGACGCAAGCGTCATGCGTGGTGTATGAGAATCTCGATATGCGCACCAGCCAATATCGCCGCTATAACATTAGTGGCATCACTGCCGGCGACGATTATGCGGCGATGCGCCAGGTGTTGACGCGCCGCTACCAGAAGCTTGCCGAAGCCGGGCCAAAGGGCGACGACGCCAATTTGATACGCCCTGATCTGATTCTGATTGACGGCGGTTTGGGGCAATTGCATATCGCGATGGAGGTTATGCGCGAATTGGGTTTGAATGAATTGGCCTTGGTTGGCGTAGCCAAGGGCGAGGAACGCAAAGCCGGTTTGGAACAACTGGTTTTCCCTGATGGCATCGTGCGGCAACTGCGTAGCGACGATCCGGCGCTGCATCTTATTCAGCAAATTCGTGATGAGGCGCACCGCTTCGCCATTACCGGACATCGCGCCAAACGCGGCAAAGCTCGCACCGCATCAAGTTTGGAGGAAATCAGCGGAGTAGGGGATAAGCGGCGGCGCAGCTTGCTGACGCGCTTCGGCGGGCTGCGCGAAGTGGCTCAAGCCAGTGTCGAACAACTCAGCCAAGTGGAAGGAATCAGTAAAGCACTTGCCGAAAAGATTTATCAGCAGCTACACTAGGCAAACTCTGAACGAATTCATCATGCCGCTCAACATACCCAATCTGCTTACCTGGTTAAGAATCCTGCTCATCCCGGTATTTGTCACAGCTTTTTATTTGTCTGACGATACGCTAAACCCGCATCATAAAAATCTGATCAGCACTGGCGTTTTTTTGCTGGCTGCGATCACCGATTGGCTGGATGGCTATCTGGCGCGCAAATTGAACCAGTCTTCCGCCTTCGGCGCATTCCTTGATCCGGTCGCGGACAAATTGATGGTCGCCGCCGCATTGATTGTGCTGGTCAAGCTGGGACGTGCCGACGCGATCATCGCCTTTATCATCATCGGACGCGAAATCACCATTTCCGCGCTACGCGAGTGG
>CAIZNF010000234.1 GCA_903934275.1 uncultured Nitrosomonadales bacterium | reverse complement strand
TGTATGAGGTGACGCAAACCGCTACACGCTACTACCGCGAGCAACTTAAACAGTCGCAGCGCGCGATTGATTACCTCAAGCAGCGCGGACTGAGCGGTGAGGTCGCCGCAAAATTCGGCATCGGTTTTGCGCCGGATGGCTGGCAGAATCTCGCCGCCGCATTCCCGAATTATCAGGACGTGACCCTGAATGAAACCGGTCTGGTTATCAGCGGTGAAGACGGCAAGCGCTACGACCGGTTCCGCGACCGCATCATGTTCCCCATCATCAACGTGCGCGGGCAGGTCATCGGCTTTGGCGGGCGCGTGCTGGACAAGGGCGAGCCAAAATATCTCAACTCTCCCGAAACGCCGCTGTTTGAAAAAGGCCGAGAATTATACGGTCTGTTCCAGGCGCAAAAAGCCATACGCGGCGGGCAGCAAGTGCTGGTGGTGGAAGGCTACATGGATGTGGTGGCACTGGCGCAACACGGCGTGGAATATGCCGTAGCGACGCTGGGCACGGCGACCACGCCGTATCATGTGCAGAAACTGCTGCGCCTTGCCGAGCACATCGTATTCAGTTTCGATGGTGACAAGGCCGGGCAGAAGGCGGCATGGCGAGCGCTGGAAAATGCGCTGCCTTACGTGCAGGATGGCAAGCGCGTTAGCTTCCTGTTCCTGCCGGTCGAACACGACCCAGATAGCTTTATCCGCGAATTTGGCAAGGACGTTTTCGAGCAGCGCGTGCGCGAAGCGATGCCGCTGTCCGGCTACCTGCTACGCGAAGTTAGCGCGGGGCTGGACTTGCGCACACAGGAAGGGCGCAACCAATTATTGCAGCGCGCCAAACCATTGCTGACGGCGATCACCGCACCGGCCACCGCGTTATTGCTGCGCAAGGAAGTTGCCGCGCTTTCCGGCGTGAGCCAGGAAGAGTTGGAGGCGTTGTACGAAATAAAACCGGTTGCGCGCGCTGCACGCAAATCCTTCCAGAAGGTCGGGCGTGCAGCACCTTCGGCGAATCGGTTGTTGCTGCAATGCCTGATAGCTCAGCCCGCGCTGGGCGCACAAGTCCCCGACGAATGGCATGGCGAGGGAAGCGAAGCCGAAGCGGTTGCAGCAGTGCTGCATGTATTGCGGGAGGACGGTTTTGCGATGAGCAGCCCGGCACTTACGCAATCGTTCCAGAGCACCGCACATGAAAAGACATTGGCCGCAGCCGAGGCGGATATGCTGAATTGGGGTGAAAGCTTCGATGTGGAAGCTGAATTTGCCGGGCTTTTGGGCAAACTTGAGGATGGACAGCGCCGCCAACAATTCCAAATCTTGCAGGAAAAATTGACACCAGGCGGCTTGTCTGGTCTGACCGATCCGGAGCGCGAACAGTATTTGCAACTGTTGAAACGCGGCTGATTCTATTCACCCTGAAAATATTCAGGATCTACTGGCTCCGCGTCACGGCCATCACCGCATGATAAAATTCGCGCTCATTTTCTAAGCCAGCAAATCATGAACCGCACATCCCACCCGATTGAGCAGCTCTTGCAACAACGCATCCTGATCCTCGACGGTGCGATGGGCACGATGATCCAGCGCTACAAGCTGACCGAAGAACATTATCGCGGCATCACGCTGTATGGCGATTATGCGGGTGAGCGCAAAACTTTTGCCGACCATAGGATTGATGTCAAAGGCAACAACGACCTGTTGCTGCTGACCCAGCCGCATGTCATCGGCGGCATCCATCGCCAGTACCTCGAAGCAGGCGCGGATATTCTGGAGACCTGCACCTTCAATTCCAATTCCGTCTCGATGACGGATTATGCGATGCAGCATCTGGTGTACGAGCTGAATGTGGCTGGTGCGAAGCTGGCGCGCGACTTGTGCGATGAATTTTCCACGGCGGACAAACCGCGTTTCGTCGCGGGTGTGCTCGGCCCGACCGGGCGCACCGCTTCCATTTCGCCTGATGTGAACGACCCCGGCGCGCGCAACGTCACCTTCGACGAGCTGGTGGCAAGCTATACCGAAGCGATACGCGGCCTGCTCGACGGTGGAGCCGATCTGTTGATGGTGGAAACCATTTTCGACACGCTCAACGCCAAGGCCGCGCTGTTCGCCATCGAGCAATATTTCGAGCAACACAAGGTGCGCGTGCCGATCATGATTTCCGGTACGATCACCGATGCCTCCGGGCGTACTTTATCAGGGCAAACGACCGAGGCATTCTGGAATTCCCTGTCACACGCCAGACCGTTGTCCATCGGTCTGAATTGCGCGCTGGGCGCGGAAATGATGCGGCCGTATATAGAGGAGTTGTCGCGTGTGGCGAGCTGTTATATCAGCGCGCACCCCAACGCCGGTCTGCCCAATCCGTTGTCGGATACCGGCTACGACGAGCTGCCGGAAAAAACCGCACTATTGGTGAAGGAATTTGCCACCAGCGGTTTTCTCAACATCGCAGGGGGCTGCTGTGGCACGTCGCCCGCGCACATCAAGGCGATTGCCGAGGCGCTGAAAGATGTGCCGCCGCGCCGTATTCCAGATATCGAAAAGAAGCTGCGCCTGTCTGGGCTGGAACCGTTCAATGTTGGCGACGATTCGCTGTTCGTCAATGTCGGTGAGCGCACCAATGTCACCGGTTCGAAGATGTTTGCGCGCTTGATCTTGAGCGGGGATTATGCGCAGGCACTGAATGTGGCGCGCAATCAGGTGGAAAACGGCGCGCAGATCATCGACATCAACATGGACGAGGCGATGCTGGATTCGCAGGCCGCTATGGTGAAGTTCCTCAACCTGATCGCCTCCGAGCCGGACATTTCAAAAGTGCCACTGATGATCGACTCGTCAAAATGGGAAGTGATCGAGGCCGGGTTGAAGTGCGTGCAGGGCAAGGCCATCGTCAATTCGATTTCGCTGAAAGAGGGCGAAGAGAATTTCATCCTGCATGCCACGCTGGTGCGCCGCTACGGTGCGGCGGCGGTGGTGATGGCGTTCGACGAACAAGGCCAGGCCGACACCTATAAGCGCAAGACAGAAATCTGCCAGCGCTGCTACGACATTCTGGTGAACCGCGTCGGTTTCCCGACGGAAGACATCATCTTCGACCCGAATATTTTTGCGATTGCCACCGGCATCGAAGAGCACAACAACTACGCGGTGGACTTCATCGAGGCCACGCGCTGGATTACTCAGCACCTGCCCTACGCTAAGGTCAGCGGTGGCGTGTCGAATGTGTCGTTCTCGTTCCGTGGCAACGAGGCAGTGCGCGAGGCGATCCATACCGTGTTTCTGTATCACACGGTCAAGGCGGGCCTGACCATGGGCATCGTCAATGCCGGGCAGCTCGGCGTGTACGAAGAAATTCCAAAAGAATTACGCGATGCGGTGGAAGACGTGGTGCTGAACCGCAGGCCGCAAGGGCAAGAAGAAAGCCCGGGCGAGCGTCTGGTTACTCTGGCCGAGACGGTGAAGGGCGGCGGCAAGGCGCAGGTGGAAAATTTGGAGTGGCGCAAAGGTACGGTGCAGGAGCGCCTGACTCATGCGCTGGTGCGCGGCATCACCACCTTCATCGTCGAAGACACCGAGGAGGCGCGCCTGCAGGCGAAGTTCCCGGTGGAGGTGATCGAAGGCCCGCTGATGGCCGGCATGAACGTGGTCGGCGACCTGTTCGGCGAAGGCAAGATGTTCCTGCCGCAAGTGGTGAAATCGGCGCGCGTGATGAAGCAGGCGGTGGCGCATCTGGTGCCCTATATCGAGGCGGAAAAATTGCGCACCGGCAACACCAGCGCCAAGGGCAAGATTGTGATGGCCACGGTCAAGGGCGACGTGCATGACATCGGCAAGAACATCGTCACCGTGGTGTTGCAGTGCAATAACTTCGAGGTGGTGAACATGGGCGTGATGGTGCCGTGCCAGCAGATACTCGACACCGCGCGCGAACACAAGGCCGATATCATCGGCCTGTCCGGGCTGATCACACCGTCGCTGGAGGAGATGGCGCATGTGGCGAAAGAGATGCAGCGCCAAGGTTTCACCATCCCGCTGTTGATCGGCGGGGCGACCACTTCGCGCGTACACACCGCAGTGAAGATCGAACCGAACTATCCGGGTGGCACGACGGTGTACGTAACCGATGCCTCGCGCGCGGTGGGCGTGTGCAGCAACTTGCTCTCCGACACGCTGCGCGACGAATATGTCGCGGGCATCAAGGCAGACTATGCTGCGGCGCGCGAGCAGCATGAAAGCAAGAAGAGCAAAGCCGTGTATGCCACGCTGGCAGAGGCGCGGGCACATGGGCTGAAGACCAACTGGAAGAGCTACGTGCCGCCCAAGCCGTGGCTGACAGGCGTGCATAAATTTGAAGCCTACCCGCTGGACAAGATCGCCGAATACATCGACTGGTCGCCGTTCTTCCACGCATGGGAACTGACCGGGCGCTACCCAAAGATATTGCAGGATAGCGTGATGGGGGAAGAAGCGCGCAAGCTGTTCGCCGATGCGCAAACGATGCTGAAGAAAATAATCAGGGAGAAATGGCTCACCGCGAATGCGGTGTTTGGCCTGTTCCCGGCAAATACCGTGGCTGTTAATGGTACAAACGGCGACGACATCGAAATTTACACCGACGAATCGCGCAAGAAAGTGGCGATAACCTGGCACAACCTGCGTCAGCAGACGAAAAAACCGGACGACATCCCGAACTACTGCCTCGCCGACTTTATCGCGCCGAAGGAAACCAAAATTAAGGACTACATCGGTGCATTCGCGGTGACGGCGGGCATAGGCATCGAAGCGCGCGTGGCCGAATTCGAGAAACACCACGACGATTACAACGCTATCCTGCTCAAATCGTTGGCCGACCGCCTAGCCGAAGCCTTCGCCGAATTGCTACATGCCCGCGTACGGCGCGAGTTCTGGGGCTATGCGGCGAGCGAGGCGCTGGATAACGATGCCATGATCGCCGAGAAATATCGCGGCGTCCGTCCCGCACCCGGCTACCCGGCCTGCCCCGAGCACAGCGAAAAAGGCCCGCTGTTCGAGCTGCTGCAAGCGCCGCTCAACGCGGGCATCACTCTGACCGAAAGTTTCGCGATGATGCCCACCGCAGCGGTGAGCGGCTTCTATTTCTCGCACCCAGAGGCGCAGTATTTTGCCACCGGCAAGATGGGCAAGGATCAGGTGGCAGATTATGCGAAGCGCAAGGGCTGGAGCATGAAGGAGGCGGAGCGGTGGCTGGCATCGGTGCTGGGTTATTAACGTAGTAGAATTATCCTCAGACGTATCCAAGATAGAAACCAGAAGGAGCCATCATGTTACAAACTATTGAGGTTGAGATAGATTCTCAAGGAGTTATCCATCCGCTGCAAGCCTTGCCGCAAACAGCGGAGCGGCGCGCATTGTTGACACTTGTCGTCCCAGAGCAAGATAAGCACACCGATTGGCGTGACTTCATTGGAGTATTGAAAGATTCATCATGTTTCAATGGTGATCCTGTTGAAATTCAAAGAAGGATGCGTGATGAGTGGAGTTAAATGTCTGCTTGATACCAATGTTGTAATTGGTTTACTCAAGCAACACAACGCCGCTATCGAACTGATTGAAGCACATCAGCTTGATTTAAGCCAAGTGTTCATTAGCCAAATCACTCGGATAGAATTATTGGGCTTCCCCGGCCTACCCAAGGAAGAAGAGCAACGGATTCGAGGGTTCTTGCAAAACTGTCTCGTATTGTTAATTGATGAGGCCGTCGAGCAACAAGCGATTCAATTGCGTCACAAGGGAAATTGTAAGCTACCCGATGCCATCATTGCTGCCACTGCACTTGTACATCAGTTAAAACTATTGACGCTTGATGAACGCCTATCGAAGCTTGTTAATCGCACTCCTTGATCGTAGCGCAGTATTTCACCACAGGAAAGGTAGACAAATATCCGTTCGCGGACTATACCAAGCGCAAGGAATGTAGGAAATCTCTATAAACCCAAATAATCCATTAGCACCGTCATTCCCGCGCAGGCGGGAATCCAGCAAAAAATACTCCGCGAAGCGGACAAAATCGCGACGTTGGCCCGCTACGCGGGATTTTTTCAATTATCTGGATTCCCGCCTGCCCCCCGTTTTCACGAGGGTGACCGGGAATGACGAGCTTTTGGCCTAATGGACAATCCGGGATAAATCCAAACCCCGTTACGATACTGCGTTGCTCATAAAAAATTACCGCTGGCTTTGCTGCTGACTGTCGGCATTTTCAACCACGGCTTGCTTTGAACAGGCCACAATATAAAAGGAAACAAGCAACATGACTGAGCTGATTAAAATTGATGTAAAGCTGGGTGAAGGCGAACTGGCGATTGGTGGCAAAGAGGTGTTGGTACATTACACCGGTTGGCTGTACGACGAAGCTGCGCCCGACCAAAAAGGCGAAAAATTTGACAGCTCGCGTGACCGTCACGAGCCGTTCGATTTTCCGCTCGGAGAGGGAAACGTCATCAAGGGTTGGGATCAGGGCGTGGAAGGTATGAAAGTTGGCGGGCAGCGCACGCTGATCATTCCCTCACATCTTGGATACGGCGCACGCGGTGCGGGCGGAGTGATTCCGCCGAATGCGACGCTGGTGTTTGATGTAGAACTGCTGGCCGTGCATTAAGAGCGCGTTTTAAAAATTGCTGCGCGTCCGAATTGCGGCGTTGCGCGGGTAGCGGTTTTCATCCCAAACCCCTCTAGTTGTTTCACCTAGAGGGGCTTTTGTTTGTTGTCCACCATTTTCGAATGCACCCACAGGTCTCTGTAGGAGCTGCCGGGCCGCCATTGTTGTGGCATAATCGCGCGTTCTAAAAAAGTTGAACAATATGGGCACGCAAACTCTTTACGACAAACTCTGGAATGCTCACGTGGTGCGGCAGGAAACTGACGGCACGGCGCTGATTTATATCGACCGCCATTTGGTGCATGAGGTGACCAGCCCGCAGGCATTCGAGGGGCTGAAGCTGGCCGGGCGCAAGCTGTGGCGCACCGCTTCGATCCTGGCGGTGGCCGACCACAATGTACCGACTACCGGGCGGGCGCAGGGCATCGCCGACCCGATAGCACGCTTGCAGGTGGAGACGCTGGACGGCAATTGCGCCGAGTACGGCGTGAACGAATTCAAAATGAACGATGTGCGTCAGGGCATCGTGCATGTGATCGGGCCGGAGCAGGGTGCTACCTTGCCGG
>CAIZNF010000233.1 GCA_903934275.1 uncultured Nitrosomonadales bacterium | reverse complement strand
TCACCGCCAGAAACTTGCCATTCATTTTTTTCACTCAGGTAATTCTATCAGCTTGCTCCGAATCGGTGGTTCAACGTTAAATTTTGGAGTCGAGTTAATCGTAGCCTGTCCATGATGGAAGCTCACCACCAAATTCTTTGACGAATCGGATATTGAATTCGTCGCGTTCGCAAATTTTCAGCCGAACAAAAGCTACCGCTTCATCCGGAGATAGAATTTGTACTAAACCTTTCAGTTTGTGTCGGCTGCCGAGTATTCCTCCCTGCTGAGTTTTTGAGCCACCATCGCTGGTGACGAGAATTGCTCCATACTTTGCTGCTTCGCAAACAATTCTTATATCATTCTGTTGATTCTCATCACGCGCACCATCTGGAAATAAGGCGCTTTCAACTTTTCTGTACAAGGGAGCAGAAGACTCTACCGGTGGAGTTGCCGTAAAAATATTCCGATTGGCCTTTTGCGTTCTCTGGATGTTGCCATCGGCCTGCGCTTCACTGTGAGCCGTAGCAGACATGTTTATTAGAATCACTTCATCAGTAAGCCATTTTTCCAACTGGTTGACCGCAGGCAATTTCTGGCGAGCGTTAATAAGGTTGGTATCAATGTGCAATACTGGGATGTACAGTAATCTACGCTCCATGCGTATGTTACCTAAGCTCTGAGGAGGAGAAGCGGCACCTTGCATATTTATCGAGCAATATTTTCCACATTTCACTTAAAACTAGCTATGAGTCTATTTCCACATCCACTGGAATTTGCAAAGCTGTGCTGATTTCTTCAAGCACGCGTTTCTTGTCTTTGTTGCTGGCGTGTGTTGTGATATACCAACCATCAATGCATTTCTGACTCTGGTAAGCAGTAGCACGTTTACGCGAAACGAGTGGAATGCCGGAAAGACGGTTGCCGAGGTTAGACACTCGCTCCAAGCCAATTCTCTCAATGGCCAAGGAGAAAATATCACTTGCGTTTTCCCCCTCAACGGCCTGACCAGAAACGGTTACGCGAAATTGCGTCGCTGGGTTTCTGTGGTGGTGCTCAATCCTCTGGCCAACTCGTGAGTTTGTTTTTACATGGAATGTGTTGCCGAGTGGCGCAATTTCAATGTCATCGGCAGCTTGTTCTTGGGTGCTTTGAATGGTTTGCTCCAACCTAGATTCATACCTACTGCCATCACCCTTTGAAAGATTGCATGCGGAGCAAGTCACCTGACCATTAGCAACCGTTGTATGCCCTCCTTTTGACCAAGGGGTTTTGTGATCGCAGTGCCAATCGTCCCAAGTCAGCTTGATGCCACCGCACTTTATCCCCAGTTGGCAGATGCCTTTATCACGTCGGAATATGGCGAGCTTCTGAATATGCGTGAAATCCCGCTGATTATCTTTGCGCTCGATTGCTGGATTGCGTTCCAGGAAATGCCTCAACATAAAGTCCATGCGCCAACGGACTGAATCTGCCGCATCTGTACTATGGCTGATTTTCTCTTTGTAGCTTGCCCACTCAGCATCTATTTCATCTTCTGGTTTTTCTTCCTGAGAACGTCGGTCGGCTTCAAACCCAAGGAACCAATCATGCAGAAGTGGTCGCACCTGCGCGAACACATATTGCCTTTGCATTTCCGATACCATGCAATAAACAGATATGACATTGAACCGCTCCAGCTCTGGTGTCTTCTCGGGAAATGCTTCGGAGAGAACAGCCAAGGTTCGTTGGACTGTTTTCGCCTCAGAAGATTTAGTATCGAAATCGACATTATCTTCGTACATTTTATTCAGATCGGAGCTCTTGATATTCGTTGGCCCGCCAGCCAACTCTAGACATATCAGTTGCGCTGCAACGAGATCATGATTGAAACGGGAGTTGGCAAAACCAACGATCTGAAAGAATGGGTTACTTACAAGCTGGCGGACGAATGCGCGCATTTTTCCCGGATACGCATTCCGCTTTTCCTGGGCCTTTAATGAGGTTCCGTTCTGCAATCGTAGAAACATCTCACGCACTTCGTCCTCGTCGCTTTCCTCCAGAATGACCACGTCCAGTGCATACACGTCAAATCTCATTCTCAATTCATCTGGAAGATGCTCGTAATGGAGGTTCGCAACCACATCCCCGTCGATTGGTTCGGCATTTTTAGGTAGTGGAAACTCTCCATCAAAGAACTCCCAGATTGCTCTGAGGCGCTGCTGACCATCTACGACATCATATTTGTCTGGTTTCGTCGAGATTTTCCGCCAGTAGAGCTTCGGTATATCGTAATCACGCAGGATAGTGTCTACAAGAAGTTGCTTCTGGGATTTGCTCCAGACGGCGGGCCGCTGGAAATCAGGATTGGTGTTGATTCTATCCTTGATACCATGTGTCGATCTCAGAGGCCAAGGTTTCTTGCTAGTCTTCATAGAACATCCTCAATCAGTAGAACAGTTTATCGAGTGTTTGCTGAATTTTTCAGCGATGTCCGCGCGATTACCCGCCTCGGCGTACTGCGCAAGGGGTACACCTTCGGGTGTGGTTGCGCCCGGTGAAGCTCCTTGACTGAGCAAAGCCTCAACGGCCTTTGCATCGCCCCGACGAACTGCGTTGTAGAGTTTTTCTGTCGCGCAATGAGCCTTGCGAATCTTGGCGGCAGCTTTACGTTCATGCTCAAGTTGCTCGTTCTCGGCACGGCGATAGGATCGAAGCGCCAGAATCTCTTGTAGTTCGGCGAAGGATTTAGCGCCGTGGGAGTAGTACCAATAGCTCTTAGTATTCGAGAGTACCCAGTCGATGAGAGCCTGATTATCGTCTTTGACGAGAGGTAGCACTCGATGTAAAGCGGTGACGCTCCCCAAACCACCCACGGTGTTCTCGAAGACAGCAAGCGCTTTGACGAATGAAGCTCGTTCTGTTTCTGACAAGCTCGCAATTCGATCAAGAAGCGATCCACGCAGGCTGGATGAGAAACGAAGAACCTGCGCATGGATGCCTGCGCCAGGAATCGTCAAGACGGCTGCGTACTGACTCGCTGGGCTTGCGGCGATCAATGACTCAAGGAGATGATCTGCGGTCATAGTTTATGCGCCCTAGCTATTCATATGACAGATTCATCCGGGAACGTTTTGATAATACGGGCATGGGAACTCCCCTTTATCCTGTTTGATGGAAAATAGGTTATGCAATTTATCTATTAAACGCAAGGTCAATCATTCGGACCATCCATCATACGTACGGTCAGAATAATAAATTGGATAAACATTTGAAGTTCCGGAATTGGCACTTATGCGTAGTGCGCAATTATGCGCAGTTTTTCGCCCACATCGAATTTGATGTCCATTTTGCTTGGGTTACGTGCTAGTGAGCCGAGCTTGAACTATGCATAATTTTTACGGTATATATGAGTCGTTGTGCTTCCTCTTTGATGAAGCCACGATGAATTCTACAAGTCTCAAAACACTGTGAACCCACCGCTTTGACGAATAAGCGCAGCAGTTGCTTATTCGATGTCGCGCTGATGCAGTATTGGATCGACGCAATTATTGTCTAACCGGCCTACTGATAGCAACTCCGTCACACGAATAATTATGCAAAGTGTGTCCGGCTACAACTCATGTATTCATTGGGCAGGACGGGTACTTTGGCTATTATCTACGCATAATTGCGCACTACGCATAAGTGCCATTATGCAAAGCTTTGCATAACGACACTTTGCGGTCAGTGGCGAATATCTGCTTCCAAGCAACCAAAATCATACTCTAAAATCGTACTCCAGAAAGGGCATATCTGGTTCTTCCATCTGTTGCAATTCCCGGCAGTATCAAACCTTGCCGAAAAAATAAATGGGGGGGTGAGCCCGGAACAGGAGTGATCCCGGCCCGAGCCCATTGTGGCGTGGTGCTATTTTTTATGCTGCTTTTACTTCCAATAACTCCGGCGGAGCAGGTAACACTGGCACCGTATCAATTGCTATCTACCTAGCCCTCATCGCACCCTTAATGATGATGCTGGCACTGTTGGACGCATCCTGCAACGTCTTAGTGCTCAGATGCGCGTAGTTTCCCAACACTTTTATTTGCACCCCCTATATAAACTGGTTTGCGGCACGGCTGAAAGATGCCGCATAATGAGCTTGTCATGAAACACAAAATGCAGTGACAGGAACTGCAGGTGGTATGGATTGCGGTACAGTTCAATTGCCAATCATTCACGAAGCAACTCAGGAAAAACGATGAGCCTACATTCAGCCGGTGCCGCCTTTCGTCAGGCAGTCAATGACGAATCGCCGTTGCAAGTGGTCGGGGCAATCAATGCCAACCATGCACTGCTCGCCAAACGCGCGGGATTCAAAGCAATTTACTTGTCGGGCGGCGGGGTTGCAGCCGGTTCGCTCGGCTTACCCGACTTGGGCATTTCCAATCTGGATGACGTGTTGACCGATGTGCGCCGCATCACCGACGTGTGCGACGTGCCGCTGCTGGTTGATACCGATACCGGCTTCGGTTCATCGGCTTTCAATGTCGCACGCACCGTCAAATCCATGATCAAGTTTGGCGCTGCCGCAATGCACATCGAAGATCAGGTGGGCGCGAAACGTTGCGGTCATCGTCCCAATAAAGAAATCGTCGGAAAACAGGAAATGGTTGATCGCATCAGGGCGGCAGTGGATGCGCGCACCGATGAGCATTTTGTCATCATGGCGCGCACCGATGCTCTAGCCGTAGAAGGGTTGGACGCGGCACTGGAAAGAGCCGTGGCTTACGTCGAAGCCGGTGCGGATATGATCTTCCCCGAAGCGATTA
>CAIZNF010000232.1 GCA_903934275.1 uncultured Nitrosomonadales bacterium | reverse complement strand
CGCCCCGCTGGTGCGGCGATCCTGTGCCATCATGGCACCGCTTCCCACTCCGGCGGCAACCACCGGAAAACATCCTTGCAGCGAACCGGATATCAGCACAATCAACAGCAAGTAGGCAATACGCATCGTTTATTCTCCCAATAATAAATAATCAATCACATCGCACAGGCAATGCAGTGTAAGCAAATGGACTTCCTGAATCCGTGCGGTGCTTTTTGCATCCACACAAATTAGTATGTCGTTGGCATGCAGCACGGCTGCCATTTCTCCACCATCACGTCCGGTCAGCGCAACCACGCGCATGCTGCGTTCATGCGCGGCATGGATCGCCGCGACCACATTCGGTGAGTTGCCGCTGGTGGAAATCGCCAATAAGCTGTCGCCGGGCAGGCCGAGTGCGCGCACCTGCTTGGAGAAAATCTTATTGAAATCGTAGTCATTGGCAATGGAAGTCAGCACCGAGCTGTCGGTGGTCAGCGCGACGGCAGCCAGGCCGGGCCGTTCTTTTTCAAAACGGTTCAACAACTCCGCAGCGAAGTGTTGCGCGTCCGCCGCCGAACCACCATTGCCGCAGCAAAGAATTTTGCCATCATTGGTCACACAGTCAAAAAAAACCTGCGCTCCCTCTGCAATGGGTTTTGCCAGGGCGTCCTTGACCTTCAGCTTGAGCTCCGCGCTATCTTTGAAATGCTTGATGATACGTTTACTGATATCCATGTTGGCCGTTGCTTGTTTGATGAGCGCGAATTTTAACCGAATCAGGCTTCAAACGCATTCTTGAGCCACTGCACGTTTGCGCCTCGCACGTCATCCATCAGCACGGCATCGAAGCGGCACTGCGGTATATGCGCGAGGCTGGCGAGATATTGTTGGGCGGTGCGGATGATGCGTTGCTGCTTGCGCACATCAATACTGGCAGCCGCACCGCCGAAATTAGCGTTACGCCGCAAGCGCACTTCGACGAATACCAGCGCCGCGCCGTCCTGCATGATCAAATCGATTTCGCCAAAGCGGCCCCGATAATTCTCTGCAACCGGCTTCAAGCCTTGTTGCCGCAGGTATTGCGCCGCCCATTGTTCGGCTTGTGCGCCGTTGTTCATGGTTTACCGATGGTGTGTTCTGGGGGTGCCTGCTGCGTGCTGCGAGACTGTGCGTGCCCCTGCACAAATACCGCCTGAGCCGCCGTGCGTTGAAAAGTGTGCCCGTTAAGCTTTATGTGCCCGCTCACCCCGTCTAGCGGCAAAGCGTCATAAATTTTGTCGGCGAGCAGCAATTGGATCAGACGGAACGCATCTATGCCCAGCGCATAAAGCCGCTCGTTGTCGGCAGAAAGTGGCTGAACCGGGCGTGGATAGATCATCACCGCCGGATGATCGGCCTGCAGCAACCACGGCATATCCACAAAACGGATACCGTTTAAATCGTAATTGGTCAGAGTGTCATCGTTACCGACAAAAATTTGCGAGGTGGCATAAATCGGTAATTTGTTGGGCAAGTAAGGGCGGATCAGGCGCGATTTTTCGGCATCTGCGGCGAGAAATACCGCAGTGTCGGGCAGGTCGGTGATATCCGCGAAAACAGTCAAATCGCCGTTAAATTCAATCTCGTTCAGTAGCGTGCCCCCCGAGCCATGCCATTCTTCCTCAAAAGCAAACTGCAAGCGTTTGGCCAGTTGTGCGCGGGTAGTAATGACAAGAGCCTGATGCAACCCCTGTTGTCTGGCAAGTTGTGCGGCTTGCCTCGCCTCCGCTTCCGCCGCCATGCCGAAAAAATACAACTGTCTGGCAGGTATATCTTCCACCACATTCAAAGTCAGGGTCGGCACTGGAATATTTTGCTCCGCCGCCAGCGTGCCAACACCGCTGCGCGTAAGCGGGCCTACCACGGCACGCGCCCCGTCGGCAATGGCCAGGCGATACAGTGCGACAATATCCTTGTTCTCGTCGAAGCAGCTATACACGCGCACCGGCAATTTTCCCGGCAGCTGCATTTCCAGATCGGCCGCCGCCTGAAACCCCTGCCGTACCGCATCGGCGGCAGATTTGAAAATTGCCGAATTCAATGGTAACAACAGCGCGATATGCGGGGCGGGCTTTTCATTGCCGGGTGCCAAGGGTTCAGCAGTGGCGCAAGCAAAACCGCTCACGTATAGTGCGAGCAATGCTGAAAGCCAGGTTGAAAGCCGCTTAAAATACAAAGGGAGCACTCGTTGCATAACGGACACACGAAAATATTGGAACCCGCATTATATGTAGTTGCCACCCCAATTGGTAATCTGCGTGACATTACACTGCGCGCGTTGGACGTGCTGGCGGCAGCTAACGTGGTAGCGGCGGAGGACACCCGCAACACCGCGCACCTGCTGACGCACCACGGTATCAGCGCGAGCAGGTTGATGGCGGTACACCAGCACAACGAACGCGGTGCGGCCGAGAAAATTATCACGCTGCTCCAGGCAGGGCAAAGCGTGGCATTTGTCAGCGATGCGGGCACTCCCGCCGTCAGCGACCCCGGCGCGTTGCTCGTGCAGGCGGTACTGGCGGCAGGGTTGCGCGTCATCCCTATCCCCGGTGCGAATGCGGCGGTAACGGCATTATCGGCGGCTGGTTTGACCTGCCCTCATTTTTTATTTTACGGGTTTTTGCCCAACAAATCCGCCGCGCGCCGCACCGTTTTACAAGAATTATGCGGCGATCCACACACCTTGGTGTTTTACGAAGCTCCGCATCGCATTGTCGAATGCGTTGCAGATTTATGCGCAATATTGGGCGAAGACCGGAGGATCGTGCTGGCGCGCGAAATCACCAAACTGTTCGAGACCATCCATACCTGCCCGCTACGTGATGCCGAAGCGTGGTTGCTGGCAGACGGCAACCAACAGCGCGGCGAATTCGTCGTGCTGGTTTCCGGTGCACCGCCGCAAGCAGGTTTGTTGGTCGAAACGCTGAATACGCTATCCCTGTTGCTCGGCGAATTGCCGCTCAAACAGGCGGTGCAGCTCACCGCAAAAATTACCGGGGCTAACCGCAACGAACTGTATCAACAGGCGTTGCAAATGAAAAACGCGGGCTGAATGACATGATAAATTTATTCTCCGCACAACGCCGCTATTCGGATGCGCAGCAACTTTTAGAATACATTCTCTGGTGAAGTCATTCCATTTATCTTCCCATAGTGTAATAGCATAGGGCGTGTTCTACCTGCCAGACACAGCTGTCGGGCACAGCCCGATCTAAAAATTGTTTCCCACTTGAAGGAGAAATGAAATCACAGGCCTCTACCACCTCGCCACTCTCGGTTGGGGGCAAACGAATCGCCGCGTGAGTTTCACGTTAACCGCATGAGCTTTCGGAAGTGCTTTTACCGGCAGGTTTGTTGTTCTGAACCGCCTGTTTATGTTGCTGTTCGACCCGTGCCTGCGAGCGCAGCTCAAGGTATTTTTCGGCAACCGCGCCCAATATCGCCGCAGGCAAAAACGCCAACAACTCCCAATTTGGCGACGCGATTAAGGCGATAGCCGGACCAGGGCAATAGCCGCTGATACCCCAGCCGATGCCGAACAGGGTCGCTCCCAGAATGATCTGCCGGTCAATATGCGTTTCCTCGGTAATCACAAAACGCTCCGCCAAGACTGGCTTGTTCAAACGCAGAATAAAACGGAAGCTGACCAGCGTGACACCCACCGCCCCGCCCAATACGAACAACAGGCTGGCATCCCATACACCGGCTATATCAAGGAAACCCAACACCTTCTGCGGATGCGTCATACCGGACAGCGCAAGGCCGAAGCCGAACAGCAGACCCGCCAACAAACTCGTCAGATTGCGCTTCATCACATCACCCCCAGCAAGTGGCGCACCACAAAGGTGGTGATGATCGCTGCCAGCAGAAAAACTACGGTTGCGACCAGCGAGCGCAACGACAACCTTCCCAAGCCACACACACCATGACCGCTGGTGCATCCGTTGCCCAGCGAAGTGCCATAGCCGACCAGAAACCCAGACACCACCAACAGCCATACCGGAAATGTTTCGCGCGCCACCGGAGCATTATCAAACATCACGTAATACAGCGCAGCTCCAACTATCACGCCAATCAGGAACAATATGCGCCACAGCGCATCGCTCGCTTTCGCGAAGAACAAGCTCCACAGGATACCGCTGATTCCGGCAAGCCTTCCGTTCAGCCACAGCAACAGCGTGGCGGCGAGGCCGATGAGCGCGCCTCCAAGTAATGCGGGTAAAAAAGTATTGATGCCAATAGCCATATCAAAAACCCTCAAAATAAGTCGCGCATGGTAGCAGCGTTAATACGAACATCGCAAAACGAAATGACACTTTATCACTCTCCACCACAGCAGGACTGGGTGCTGTTGCCGTACAATCCGTCTATGCATACCCAACCCTTTTCCGCCCTTACTCCCGATGCCGTACTCGATGCGCTGGACAGTATCGGCCTGCGCAGTGACGGTCGTTTGCTGGCTCTCAACAGTTATGAGAACCGCGTTTATCAGGCGGGCATGGAAGACGGCCCGCCGTTAGTCGCCAAGTTCTACCGCCCCGCACGTTGGACGGATGATGCCATTCTGGAAGAGCACGCCTTTGTTGCTTTACTGGTCGAAGGCGAAATCCCGGTGGTACCCGCTCTGATAGTCGATGATCGTACACTGCATGCCCACAACGGTTTTCGTTTCTCTGTGTTTGCCAAGCACGGCGGTCGCGCGCCGGAGCTGGATAACCGCGACACGCTGGAATGGATGGGACGATTCCTCGGGCGCATCCACGCGGTGGGCGCACTGGAGCCTTACCGGCATCGCCCGACGCTGGACATTCACAGTTTCGGCATCGAACCGAGCGAGTATTTGCTGGCGCACGATTTTATTCCGGCAGAACTGGTCGAGGTGTATCGCGGCGTGGTCGCGCAGGCGTTGGACGGGGTGAGGCATTGTTTCGAGCGAGCCGGGGCGGTGCGCGCGTTGCGCCTGCACGGCGACTGCCATGTCGGCAACGTACTGTGGACAGATGACGGCCCGCACTTTGTCGACTTCGATGACAGCCGCATGGGACCGGCGATACAGGATTTATGGATGCTGCTGTCCGGTGAGCGCGCCGAACAGACCCAGCAACTCGGCGACCTGCTGACGGGCTACGAGGATTTTTACGATTTCGACCCGCGCGAACTGCATCTGATCGAGGCGTTGCGCACGCTACGCTTGATCCATTACGCCGCGTGGATCGCGCGGCGCTGGGACGATCCGGCCTTCCCCACGGCTTTCCCGTGGTTCAACACGCAACGCTACTGGCAAGACCGGATTCTGGAATTGCGCGAACAAATCGCGCTGATGGATGAGCCGCCGCTGTGGGTGATGTAGGGGCGAGATTTATCGCGCCCCGAATTTATTCCCGCAACAAAAAAATGCGGTGACATGACATAGCTGTTCAAAAAATGAACTAGTTAACCATAAGACTGCCCCAAAATTCAAACATCACGAATCGACAATATGGCAACGACGATTTTAAAAACATCAGATTCGTGATGACAATGATTTTGTCCTCCATGTCGATTACAATCATTTCAACCTGGTTAAACACGGGCACATACAACACGTGGTTGATTGGCCTCACCCGACATTTCACCGTCATGTGCATGATGGGATATACGCGTGTGACTGGGCTGGTGCGATGAAAAGTGCGGCAATGGAATATGATTGATGCCGTCCGCGTAGGCACAAAAATGTGCCCACTCTACTTGGCTGGAATGTGCCAGCAGAAGTTGGGCCAGATACTGGTCGCCCGATTAAGCCAAAATTAGTGCAAGCAAACGACTATGACCAAACCCCTGATTTTCGCCCATCGCGGTGCCAATAAGGAAGCGGCGGAAAATACCCGCTCCGCTTTCGACAAGGCGCTGGAATACGCCATCGACGGCATCGAGACAGACATACAGCTCAGCCGCGATGAAGTGGCCGTGCTGTGGCACGACCGGTTTCTGAACAAGGTTGGTTTACCTGATCAGCGCATTGATGATTTCGATTGTACGCAATTGCAGGCGATGAATTTTGCCGCGCATTTTTCTGCGGCAGCCGCGCCGCAAGGCATCATGAGCTTGCAGGAATTTTTGGATGCCTATCGCGGGCGTTACCGTTTGTTGCTCGAAATAAAAAATCGCGACTGGGAGCATACCTCGCGCCATGAAATAAAAGTGCGCCAAACGCTGGAGATGGCTGGGGCGCGGGCATCTTGCCCACAAACGAGCGAACAGGATGCCCTCGCTCCCGGAAACGATACGATCATGGTTTCCTCGTTCAATCTTGCCAGTTTGGTTTACGCCCATCAGTGCGCGCCGGGATTTCCGCTGGTTTACAATTTAGAACCCGAGCAGACGCTGGAAGATGCGCGGCGTGTGCTGGCCGAGCAGCCTTTTTTGCACGGGTTGTGCCTGCCCATAGAGTCCCTCGACGATACGATGGTGAAGTTGTTGCGCAAGCATGACAAATGCATCGCGGTTTACACTTGCAACAGCGATGAAGAGATAAATAAGGCGCTGGAATTGGGGGTGGATATTTTGATTAGCGATGTTCCGCAAAAGGCTTTGCAGGTGAGGGATAGATGAATACTGTTCACCTTACCGTTTGCCCTGGTCCTGTCGGACCACCAGCTATTCACCCAAAACCCTTCGACAGGCTCAGGGCGAACAGCATTCTTAAATTAGTAGCGTTGGTGAGCAGATGAAGCGCAATTTCTCACTACTCAGCAACAAACAATTCGACCTGCTGGTATGCGGCGGCGGCATTTATGGCGCGTGGACGGCTTATGATGCGGCGTTGCGCGGCTTGAGCGTCGCGCTTGTGGAGCAGGGCGATTGGGCGTGTGCGACCTCATCCGCATCCAGTAAGCTGATCCACGGCGGACTGCGCTATCTGGAGTCGCTCGATTTCAAGCTGGTCAAGAAGGCGCTGGCGGAACGGCAGATGCTGCTGGCTGTGGCACCGCATCGCGTCTGGCCACTGCGCTTCGGTGTGCCGGTCTATACGGACAGCCGCGTCGGCACCTTCCAGATGAAGGCGGGTTTATTCATGTATGACTCGCTGGCAGATAATTTAAACTCGGACATGGCGCATCATCATTTCGATGGGCAAGCCTTTGCCGGACGTTTTCCGTTTCTCGGCAGCGAGAACCTGAAAGGCGGCTTTACCTACGGCGATGCGCAGACCGACGATGCGCGGCTGGTGTTGGAATTAGTCTCCGGCGCGATGGATGCAGGGGCGGTGTGCGTGAATTATGGCAAGCTGATTAGCGTGACGGAAACGAACGGGAGGGCGGACGGTGCAACGGTTCGTGATCAGCTCGGCCATGGCAGCGCAGAAATTTTTGCCCGGCAAATCGTCAATACCACCGGACAATGGACAGCGGCATCTGAGCAGGGACGCGGCTGGTGCCGCTTAGATAAGGGCGTACATCTGGTTATGCCCGCGCTGCCGACCGACGAGGCCTTGCTGCTGACCGCCAAATCCGATGGCCGGGTGTTTTTCATAATCCCCTGGTATGGTATGACGCTGCTGGGTACCACCGATGCGGATTACAGCGGCGACCTCGATCATGTTGTGGTCGAGCCAAAAGAGGTCGCCTACCTGCTGGCCGAAGCCAATCACTATCTCAAGATCGCATGGACAGAACAGGATGTGGTCGGGAGCTATGCCGGTTTACGTGTGATGAAGCATAGTGACAAAACATTGCCATCATCCGCCAGCCGCGACTGGGAATTAAAAACCGCAGACAATGGGGCGCATTATTCCATCGGCGGAAAGATCACCTCGGCGCGCGAAGACGCGGCATGCATCGTCAATACGGTGTGCGCGCAACTGGGTGTGGATACGCCGTGCGCAACCAGAAGCCGCACATTTCCCTGGACACCGGAGGCGGACTATATACGGTGGTTTGTCGCCGCTAGCACTCATGCAACACAACTCGGCATCGAGCAGGAAAGCGCCAAGTGGCTGATACGCCGCCACGGCAAGAAGGTCGGCGAGATATTCCGCATCATTGAGAATGATCCTCGTCTGGCCGAACGCATTGTGCCTGCACTGCCGTTCATTCAGGCAGATTTGCTGTTTTGCGCCAGAGGTGAAATGGCCGTTCATCTGGACGACCTGCTGCGCCGCCGCATGCCGCTGCTGATTTTGGCGCAGCTGGATGAAAGTGTATTGCGTCGTATCGCTGAAACCGTTGCAACTGCGATGGGATGGGATGAAGCAGCGCTAAACCGGGAGGTAAGTCGAGTTTCAACCCGACACTCAGAGAGAAATCCCGACCTACGCCTAATGGAAAATTAGGCATGATTTCTGCCATTTCGCTCGACCTCGGCACCACGTCGATCAAGGCCGGATTGCTCGATCATGAAGGCGTGCTCGGCCACATCGTCGCAAAACCAGCCCCGAAAATCACCGTTAACGGCGGGCATTATGAAAGCGATGCGTTGGCCTACGCGGCGACGGCCGAACAGGTGCTCGGCGAATGCATGGCACAGGTAGGTGACTGCCAAACTCTCGGCCTGTGCAGCCAGCGTTCGTCTTTTTTGAT
>CAIZNF010000231.1 GCA_903934275.1 uncultured Nitrosomonadales bacterium | reverse complement strand
TGCTGTAATCATTGATAACTGCATGAAAATCTGCGTTAATCTGCGTAATCTGCGGATTGAGCTGCCGTTTCTAGGATAAACAGTTCGTGTCCACGAAATACACGAGAGTCACAAAATATGCCCACTAAAATATTTTGCGAGCTTCACCCATTTCGTGCTTTTCGCGTCTTTCGTTAACCAATGACTTAGCGCATGTTTCACCGCGCTTAGTCAGATGGCTAGTTAGTTCATCAGGACGGTTGTTTTTCCGGCTTTACTTAACCACAGCCTGCATATTACCCTGCAACACGCGCTTCAAGCGCGTGAGCAA
This sequence comes from uncultured Nitrosomonadales bacterium, assembly GCA_903934275.1. Lineage (GTDB taxonomy): Bacteria > Pseudomonadota > Gammaproteobacteria > Burkholderiales > Gallionellaceae > Gallionella. The sequence goes on along the minus strand of CAIZNF010000231.1, from coordinate 1,615 downwards.
CTCATTCCACCCCACGTTGCGATTGTAGCCCATCACGGTGATTGCCGGAATGCCGCCGCCCTTGACGATGGCGTAAGCACCACCGTTGTCGCTATCCAAGCCGCCCATCGTGCATACACCGTTACGCAGCATACAGCTCCAGCCGATGCGCTCGTAGCCAAAATTTTCAAAGAAGCGCAGATAGCTGCGCTGGATCGCCGCCGCCGCACCCGCTCCGCCCAGCGCGGAGATGTTCTGCACCGCCTTTTGACTGATTTTTTTGGGATAGTTTCCGGCGCTGCTGGTTAAACGCACATCGAAGCGCGTCGGCTGCCAATCCTGCAATTCCAGGTTGTTTACGTCCACGTCGATGCGCCCCTGCATGTTGCCGAACGAAAAAGTGCGCGTCAGCAGATCGAGATCGAGTTCGCGCATGTTCAAGTTGCCGGATAAGCGCGGTGCGCGCCCGAGCGGGTCGGCCAATTTAAGCCGCGTTGCCGCCACCGTGCCGTCGAACACGTTGAACAGCAGCGCGCCATCCACATTAATCTCATGGCCGTCGTAGCTGACTCTGGGGATGCTCCCCGCCAATGTACCGAGCATTTTCGGCCAGCCTGCCGCCTGGCTGAATTGCTCCATCGAAATCTGGCTGAGTGAAGCGGCAAATTGCCAGTGCCACGCCGCATCTTTTCGATGCAGCTTGAAATTACGCAACTCGAGTTTGCCGTCCAGAACCGGCAAAACGCCCTGCAGCACGCCGAATTCCATACCACGCATCTGTATCGCCCACTGCCCCCTACCCAGCGGCATACCGAGCAGCGCCCCCCCCGCGAAAGCAATGCTCGCTATGCCCGGCGCATCCGCTTGCCAGTCGATTTCGCTATTCACGCCGAGCAGCGCGAAACGATGCTCCGCATCGGCGATGCCCACATCGCGCAAAGCCAAGCGTAGCGATTGCGTAGCGCCGCCACGATATTGCCAATCCATATCCGCATGGCCGTACAGGGACGATTCTGCCAGCGCGCCCTTGCCAAGAAATGGCTTGATGTAATCGGAAAATAATTTTTCCAGCGCAAGGTTCTCACCGCGCGCAGTGCATTCCACCAACGCGCCTTGCTTCGTATCCAAGAGCGCGGTGAGTTGTATGCGCCCAGTTTCCGGCAAGCCGACTACGGCCCGTTCAATTTTAAGATATGCACCATCAAGGCTGCCTGATGCGCTTAGTTGATGGCCGCCGCGCAGGTACAACGGCTCCCAGAATATCTCGCCGGACTGCCACGCGACATCACCTTGCCAAGCCAAAACTGTTCCCTTGCGCGCGGCTGATAGCCTGGCCGTCCCGTTCAGTTTTTCCGCAGCATGCAGGCCGCTCGCGTCGCTGAACCCCGCATCATCCAACCGTATATCCGCGTCAATAACGGCCACACCGGATGCGTCACCGCTGATGTTCAATGAGCCGTCCAGCTTGCCCTGAGTGGGCAACGGCATCGATGTTGGCAGAAGGATTGCGAACTGTTTGGCTGACACATTGCGCAGCTGTGCCGAGCCTTGCCATTTTCCCGTGTCGAACCGGTAATCGAATTCCAAGGTTATGCCGGGCAGCTGAACCAAGCTGCCACGATGACAACTCATGCTT
>CAIZNF010000230.1 GCA_903934275.1 uncultured Nitrosomonadales bacterium | reverse complement strand
CACCTGATATTTCAAAAAAAACGACTCCGATACCTTTGGTCCGATAACGGCGCGATCCATCATAACCGGGCAAACTCATCGGCCATTTCATCCTCGGTCAAATCGACCACGGGTACGCCAGACCTGCTAACAGCCAGCAGTAACTCGACACGCCCCATACCGCTCAGCTTACCGGCTTTTCCTGAAGAGATACGTCCCTGCTCAAATAGTTTCGATGCCAGCAGAAACCTCGCTTCTTCTGAAAAGTTGACTGGTAGTTCAGCTGCCGAGGGAAGTCCGTCCATAGGCAATTCAATCATCAGCGTATTCATTCTTATCCTCCTTTAAACAGCCGCTTCATGTGATGTTGTTGCGAATAATGCCACAGGCTGCAATTTCTGGAAGTCAGTGGCAAAGAATTTCTTTACCACTGACTCGGGAGCCTACTTGCCTTGCGAGAAAATCGAACTTGGACCATTTGTTTACGGTTGTTATTTAATAAATCTCTCAGAGTAAATTCTCCGCACCTTGGTGCGAAGGCTGGCTACAAGCCAGCGGCTTAGAGAGCGCAGTAATACCCCGTAGCTTGCTGCGGGGTGCTTTATTTGTGCCCCTGCCCCTTTTGACTGTGCTTTGCCGTCAAATAACTGACTACCGGTGTTTCGATGTAGATTTTGCGTTTCATGATTTCAATCCTGACTCAGAAACCCCGTAGCCTGTCTTCTATAGCTCCTAAGAATTTTCCGCACTTCGTAGTCACGATCCGAGCCAGGTGGGACATGATCAGCGAATGCAACGAGTTCTTGGAACACAGCTTTGGCAGTGTTTGTACTGCAACTCGTTCCGAGATTTCGGGCTACTGCCTGTAATCCCCAATATTGTCCAAATGACTCGTCTTCCAATTTTGTCACGCTGGACACAAGTGCTTCCAGATGTCGAGAGTCCGGTGCTGTATATAGATAGGCATATGCAGCCAGTCTTTGCCCAGAGTCCTTTGCACCGAGTAGCGGGATAATGTCTAGTTCCGGCAAGGATGAAGCAAGCTCAATCATCGCGCGAACAACAGCCGTCATGGCTTGTGTCCGTGTGCTACCACTGCCCTGATTCGCACGAATATCAACGTACTTTCTCGATAGTGCAAGCAAGCGTTCATTCGCGTTTCCTTCCAGTTGTAGTGCTAGGGCTCCTGGAGGTATAGCGGAAATACTGGAAATTGCGAGTTCAGCCTTAAGCTCCGCGCTATGTGCAGCGCCAGTTGCGTCTTGCACTTCGTGCCTAAATTCTTGCAGGACGAACTCAATGCCACCAGGCAGTTTCACACTCTTAAATATGGGCTGCAGCCAAGGAAAAATTGCGGCTGCTAGTAGAGCGACAGTAATGGCGTCAACATTGATTGAAGGAACCCAGATGTGTACTGCCGTTATGATCAGAGCTCCCACGGAAATGCCAGTTTTCAATTTTGAATACGATTGCATGCATTGACTCCGAATTGTTGTGAGCTACCGCAATGTTGTGTGTTGTTTATTCCTCAAATCGCATTAACCGCTTCGGTAATATTTATGAAGCTACCAACAAACGTATGTTTATTGCCTGGAATCGGATTTGAAGCGGGTATTCGCTCACGTTTCCATGCTTCGAAACCAGTGGTGGTTTCATAAATAAACCCTTTTATACGACCGTTTTCGTCTTTTACTACCTGCTCCAGACTTTTTTCCATGACACATTTCTCCATGACTATAGTGGACTCCTCAGTCAAGACAATGATGCATCGAGTTTAAGAGGGTAGCCTTTTACATGCAGCGGAACGGCGCTGCCCCGTTATTGCCTCTATTCCTGAACGCGTTTTTCTGTCTCACTAAATTTGTCCAGTAATCTTTGCTCCGCCTCCGCTCGCTGTTCGGTAAATCTCGTCCAGTATATTGGCGACTTTTGCGTTGCAACAAACTTGCCATTAGAAGTGCCAACTCACCGTTTTTAGGAACGCAATAGCCTTAACCGAGTGAAATGAGAATCCTTTTTATTCGTTGTAATTCTCACACGGATTGGCTTGCCTTCCGTTATTTACTCTGCGCAGCCAGTGCTTTTTTGCGCCACACCTCTGCCTGCTCATGATCCTTTGGCACACCCAATCCTGATTCGTACATATCGGCCAGGCTATTTTGCGCTTTAGCGTTATTCTGTTCGGCAGCCTTTGTGAACCATTTCAAAGCCTCCGCATAGTCCTGCGGCACGTCCTTGCCTTCAAGGTACGCTGTACCCATGAACACTTGTGCAACACCGGCAAGCCAGTCACCTTTTTCATCAGCTTTGCGGTACCAAATTATTGCTTGAGCTATATCTTGCGGAAAGCCTTTACCTTCGTAATACATTTTTGCTAGTTGAATTCGTGCTTCAGTATTATTTTGCTCATTTGCTCTTCGGAACCAAATAGCTGCTTGCGCATAATCCTGCGGTACGCCACTACCGTCGTAATACATCATGCCCAGCGCAAATTGCGCGCCATCGTGACCTCCCTGTTCGGCAGCTTTACGATACCATTTCAAAGCTTCCGCGTTGTTTTGCGGTACACCCTTACCTTTTAGGAAAATATCGCCCAGATAAAAAAATGAATCAATATCTCCGATATGAGCAGAATCAATTAACCGTTTTATTCCTTGTTTATACCACTTAAACGCCTCCGTTGTATTTTGCGGTATCCCCTCACCTTTTTGATACATATCGCCTAGGGCAATCAACGCCCTAGCATCATCAGGTTGTAAAAAATAATGTAGTCCGACAGCAGCCTTGCGATACCACTTTAAAGCTTCCGCGTAGTCCTTTGGTACGCCTAGGCCATATCGGTAAATTTGACCTACATGATATGACGCATCCACGCTCTTATCGGCTGCCATGCGATACCACTTTAAAGCTTGCTTATAGTCCAGAGAAACACCATCACCAATTAGGTACAAATAACCTAGATTAGCCTGCGCAGAATTATTGCCTTTAATGGCAGATTCCATAAGTCGAGCTAGTGCATCAATTTCGCCAATCGATACTTGTGTAGCTTGTTTATATGCATCACGACTCTGCGCTACTCTGTATTCCTTCACTCCCAGAATAAGCAAAAGACCGAGCAGAGCAATTACAAACAGAGGAATGATTTTCTTTGTTCGCTTGTAACCCTTGCCAACAAAACCAGAGGCTTTTTCGGAGATATTTTTTAGCTCTGCCTTTTGTGCAGACTCTTGCAGAATAGCCTGCCATGCCTCTATGCTTTGCGGACGCTTTGAAGCCTCTATGCTCAATGCCTTGTCTATCGCTCTAAGTAACGACACGCCAAACTTCTGCCTTCCGGCAAATCCGGCAGGAACCATTGAATCTTTTTTGACTCGCTGCGGGGAGGGTGTGGGAGTAAGCCCGGTCACGATGCGGTAAAGCACCGCGCCTATCGAATAGATGTCGGTGCAAGCCGCTTGTGTCCCATCATCGAAGTATTGCTCTACGGGACAGTAGCCCGGCGAGATAAGTGCGGTCAGCGTTTGAGTGTGGCTGATGAGGGCTGCCCGCGCCGAGCCAAAATCCAGCAGTACCGGGGAAGAATCTTTTTTGCGGATGACGATGTTGCCGGGCTTGATGTCTCTGTGGAGGAACCCGGCCTTGTGTACATGGGCAATGCCGTCAAGCAAGGGGAGAAGGAATTCCATTACCCGCACATCGTCCCACTGTATTTCCTTATCGTTTAATGCTTCTTCAAGGCTCTTGCCTTCCTCGTAGTCCATGACCATGTACCCCGTGCCATTGGCCACGAAGTAACGGTAGATGTGGACGATGTTGGGGTGGCTGAATTTGGCAAGCGTCTGCGCTTCCTGAATGAACCGTTCCTTGCCCCATGCAAAATCGGCTTGATACTCCTCTGACTTGACTGCCACCTGATTGGTTATTGGGTCACGAGTGGCAAGGCTTGCCGGAAAGAATTCCTTGATGGCGACTTTGAGTTTGAGGTTGGCATCATTGGCGAGGTAGGTGATGCCAAACCCGCCCATGCCGAGCACCGACAGGAACTCATACTCCTGTATGACAAATCCCGCCGGGAGCGCGTGGGAGACTGTCTGTGTTGGCTCTACTGTTATATCCCCTGTTTGTACTACGGAATTTTGTTCTTCCAGTTGCGCACTTACTGGCGTTATCTCTTTTAATAGCGAAGTATAAACAACATTACACTTTGGGCAGGTTGATCGCGGTGTTGCCTTGTCCACCTCTGTTCTCTCGTAACCGCACTTCGGGCAAATTACATCCTGCTTGGTGCGCTTGACCATTGCAGTCCACAGGGAATGATTAGCCATGGATTCAAGAAACTTTAACCAGTTCACACCGCAAGACGGGCATGCTTGAAGGAAGTTTCCATCTTCCCCAAAATTGTCCGTCAAAATTCCGCATGTTGGACAATGTATCATCGTTTCCTTCCTAGATTATTACTGTCTAAGCAGCTAATTACTTTGTGAGACTATTCCAGCGTAACAAATCCTGCTGGGAAGGCGTGCGGAACAGTCTGTGTTGGTTCTTCTGCCATGGTCAGTTATAACAATTTCCCTTTAGCATGATGGGCTAATTTACGAGTTGGTTTTTGTCGTGGGGACTTTATACGTGGGGGCAAGTGGGGTTAAGTCGTGTTGAACTTCTCCGGAATGGAAAAAACGTATTTCGTGCTTCCCAACTTTGATGACATCGCCATTTTCCAGCAACTGGGTTTGAACCTTCTGGTCGTTGACGTAAGTGCCGTTCGAGCTATTGAGGTCATCAAGTTGCAGGCCCGCCGATGTGATTTTTGCATGGTGGGTACTCACCCCAATATTTTCGATGCACACATCATTTTCCGGGGCGCGGCCAATGGTGATTACTTCTTTCTCAAGGACGTATTCTTTCGGGTTTACGCCATCAAGTGCTACGGTCAAATAAATCATCTCAATCCCCTTGTGTAAAAAACTTACCTCGGCTGTTCGGCTTGATTTTATCCCTCGCCAAAGTAGAAAGAGCAGGCTCCTGTTTCGATTCATGAATGGCGCATGTGGGATATTAGCCCACCGTCTTGCGGTTGGGGGCGTTTTAACGATAAATCTTTGCACGGCTATGCGAGGCGGCAAGCCCTACGCACAAGGTCAATGACAAGGAATGCGGGTCGATAAGGTTGCCGAAGGCTTGTCCCTAGCGGGATAGACTAACTCTTCCGTGCTGCCGCAGCAGCGGTGTACTGGTCAAGCAGCACCGCAGCGGCATCAAATGAATCAAATTTGTCTTCGGACAGCAGGCTAATCTTGCCGCCCTCAGTGTTGGGAACTTTGACCTGATACACGCCGTCAACGAGTTCCACTTTTGCGGTGTCCTTGCCATTTGACAGGTGCCAGCAGTCGGGTGATATTTTTCTGATGAAGCCTGTCATGATTGCCTCCAACTGAGAGGAATGTATTCCCTGTCGGTCAGGGTGCAGATGGCACGATAACCCTTTTCAGTCAGCCTAAACCAATTGTGGCTCATACATTCAACACCGCTTTCATTTGATACAGAGCTTTTGTCCACCACGAAATAACCTTCGGAAACAGCCGTTGCCCACTTCCAGCCATCCTTGACAACACCTAAGCCGAGCCGACTGATTTTGGTGGGGTCTTCCACGTCCGCGTGGAACTTCTTCCAGCGGTCATTGGCTGCATGCAAGCACTCTTGAGCAATATTGTTTATAGGCGAAGGTCTCAGTCCAGAGTCTCTGGTTGAGTTGCCCCTGCTCATGTATTCCTTGGTAACACTCATTTGGCCATGGTGCGCTATATATTGGACTAGGTAACTCTATCATATTTTGCAAGTGCAACACTGCGGCTACGGGTGCATTTTAAAGTGTTGGTCAATTTGCTAATCTGTGTCCCCCTGTGTCAGGTTCGCGCGTAGCGTGCGCTGTGCGCACGACAACACAACCAAAAATCGTGCGCACAGCGCACGCTACCGATAGAATTACCAACACTTTCAATTGCACCCTGCGGCTAGCGTACATACAAACAGAGTTGAGGCAATAATGAGTAAAGGCAGGCTCGACAGACTTCCCTAGCCCAAGTATTCTGCACCATGTCCTGTTTGTCAGAGTTACATTGAGGAGGAAATTTGAAAGAATATTTTTTAATGCGTACTTGGCAAACCATTCTGCTACTGGTGTGTTTTGCCCCTTTCGTTGCTTATTCAGAAACGATTGACCTAAATGAGCGTGCAGAACCAATTGGCCTGGATAGGAGTGCACAAACCGTATTCGCCGCTGCAAAGGATTCTGTGGTGCAGGTCAGAACCCTACTCAAGGGCAGCCAATCACAAAACTCCATCGGCTCCGGTTTTTATGTGAGCGAAGACGGTCTGGTCATCACTAATTACCATGTTGTTTCCAGTCACGTATTAGAACCCAAGGCCTACGAGATGGCTTATGTTGCCAGCAATGGCGAGCATGGCGCACTAACTTTGCTGGCTATTGATGTGCTGCACGATCTGGCTCTCTTGCAGCGCAAGGGCAGTCAGTTGCCGTACCTTCAATTCCATGCCGATCCGATCTCAAAGGGTGAAAAACTATTCTCTCTGGGCAATCCGAATGACCTCGGTTTGATCATTGTGGAGGGAGTTAATAACGGGCTGAGCGAACACTCATTCTACGACTTCATACATTTTACTGGTGCAATCAACCCCGGCATGAGCGGTGGGCCAGTGGTCAATAAATCAGGCGAGCTAGTTGGAATCAATGACGCATCGATGGGAGAATCGAGAGGTTTTCTGGTGCCAGCACAGTTTGTACAAGAGCTGCTTGCGCGCTGGCGCGCGGAACCTGCGGCGGCGGCAAAATTTCAACCAGAAATAACACGCCAATTGAAGCAGCATTCATTCGCACTTATAGAGCGGTTGGCGCGCAAACCATTGCCAGTCCAGCAAGATGCTGGCTACGCCGTACCGGATGTAGCCGATCCGTATATGCGCTGCTGGGCGGAAGAAGCAACCGAAACCAAGTTATTCTTTAAAGTAAGATCATACTACTGTTCCGGTTATTCCGATGTGTATGTTGACCATGACATTATTGTGGGGAGTGTTCGCTTCGAGAGCAATTTATATCAGAGCGATAGTCTTGATTCATTCCGGTTCGGACATTTGCTGGGCAAGAAATATGGCAGCCAAGAAAAGGAAGATAAAAAAATATTGCGCAAAAATTTCACCCAATATGCCTGTACCGATTCCATCGTTGACCTAAAAGGAATGCCAAGCAAAGCAGCGCTCTGTTTGCGTGCCTATCGCAAGTTTCCTGGCTTGTATGACATCAATCTCCGGGTGGTCACTCTAAATGCTGGGAAACGCGCGTTGGTATCAAAACTCTATTTGAGTGGGTTTGCCTATGAGGATGGTATGCGTATGGTGCGACTCTACATGGGAGCGCTTAAATGGAAAGGTTAGCGTGGATCGAAACATTGGACCGGCATGGCGATGTGGCCACCCGCCATCCAGTGTATGAATGGCCGGTTAAAGTGGGGCGTGCGTACACTAACGATATTGTGCTGGACGACCCGTATATTGCCGCAAGCCATCTTGAAATAAGCCAAACAGATAAAGGGCGCTATCAACTGAAAAGATTGGATAGCATTAACGGCCTGACGGTCAATACCCTGCGCGGCAAGCAAATTGATGCGATCATTTCGGCGAATAATGTGGCACGCATAGGGCAGACGCAGCTTCGTATACGCCCAATTGATTATCTGGTTCCAGCAGAAAAACTACTGCCAGGCATCCCTTGGTTGCGTGGCTGGCCAGCATTCTTCATCGGGGTTACGGTATTGTTGTCGTCGCATCTACTCCATCAGTGGCTAAATTATGATCGCGCTGAGGTATATGAAATTCTATTGAGCCCAATTCTCCCTGACATTCCGTTGCTGCTGCTTTGGGCTGGCTTTTGGGCGCTAATCGGGCGGGTGCAATCGGGGTGTGCGAACATTATTGCTCATGCTGTTATCGCTTCGCTGCTCATCGGCCTGCTTATGTTAATAAGCTGCGCGATTGATTATGTAGATTTTGCATTTAACCAAAACCAGATAATCAACATGTTACTTTATATGACATTTCCGCTCATTCTCGGCACGCTGTTTTACCGGCATATCATCCTGGTCAGCCGGATCAGCCGCCGCAGGCTGAGAATAACTTTGACAGCTTTGTTTATTGGCTTGGGTAGCGTTGCTTTTACAATTGAAGTATTGACACCAGAAAGTGACCGGTCTTATATGTCATTTTCGCGCACAATAGGTCCGCCTTCGATGTTGCGAGCACAAGGAAAATCCACTGATGAATTTATATCTGGGGCCAGTGTATTGAAGTCAAGAGTGTCAGAATAGAGTTGCTGGAATTTGTGGCTAATCAGGAAGTCCATTATCCGCAGATTAAATAGATTCAAACAAACTCTATTGTTGAGCTTTTGCTGATTTTAATCTGCGTAAATCTGTG
>CAIZNF010000229.1 GCA_903934275.1 uncultured Nitrosomonadales bacterium | reverse complement strand
TGGGGCTTTTTTTGTTTTTATTGCTTGAGTTTAAAGTTTGGCGGCGTGTGATTTATGAGATTTGTTGATGAGGCGGAAGTTCGCGTAGAAGCGGGCGATGGTGGCAATGGTACTATCGGTTTTCGGCGCGAGAAATACATTCCTATGGGCGGTCCGGATGGCGGCGATGGCGGCGATGGCGGCAGCGTTTATCTGATTGCGGCAGAGAATGTAAATACCCTGGTGGATTTTCGTTATCATGCCGTACATCGTGCGCAACGCGGACAGAACGGCATGAGCCGTAACTGTACTGGCAGAAAAGGCGACGATTGCTATGTGCCGGTGCCGCTGGGAACGCAGGTTTCTGACGCTGAAACAGGTGAAGTCATCGGCGATTTAACTGAAATAGGCCAAACTCTGCTGGTAGCTCAAGGCGGCTTTCACGGCTTGGGCAATACGCGTTTTAAAAGCAGCATTAACCGGGCTCCGCAAAAAGCCAGTAAAGGCAGCGAAGGCGAGCATCGCAGACTTGATCTGGAGCTGACCCTGATTGCCGATGTCGGCCTGCTGGGTATGCCCAATGCCGGAAAATCCAGCCTGATACGCTCGGTCTCGGCGGCAACGCCCAAGGTCGCCGACTATCCATTTACGACCTTGCACCCCAATCTGGGCGTGGTCAGTGTTGATGATCTGCGCAGCTTTGTTATTGCCGACATTCCCGGTGTCATTGAAGGTGCGGCCGAAGGCGCGGGTCTTGGCTTGCAGTTCCTGAAGCATTTGTTGCGCACCGGATTGCTGCTGCATCTGATCGATGTTGAGCCTTACGAAAGCATGGAATCTCCGGTACAGGCAGCCAAAAAAATCATTCACGAAGTCGAGAAATGGAGTGATGATCTGGCTGCCAAGCCGCGCTGGCTGGTGCTGAACAAAATTGACCGGCTGCCTGTCGAAGAAGTCGATCAGCGCTGCCAGGTAATTGTTGATGAGCTGGAATGGACTGGGCCGGTGTTTAAGATTGCGGCCATTAACGGCGCTGGCACACGAGAGCTGATGTTTGCGATCATGAATTTTCTGGAGCAGAATCGGCGAGGAAAAAGTGAGCAGGTCTGATTTTTCCAGCGTTAAGCGGGTAGTTGTCAAAATAGGCAGTTCTTTATTGACCAAAGGTGGGCGAGGACTAGATAAGGCCTCTATTGCCGCCTGGGTCGAGCAAATGGCCGGTTTGCGACAGCAGTCTATCGACGTGATCCTGGTTTCTTCAGGCTCGGTCGCGGAAGGCATGTGCCGCTTGGGTATGAAAGTTCGACCCAAGGTATTGCATGAGCTTCAAGCTGCGGCATCGGTTGGGCAAATGGGCTTGGTGCGTGTGTTTGATGATAATTTTCAGAAGCATCAGCTGCATGCGGCCCAGGTGTTGTTAACTCATGATGATTTGTCGAATCGGCAACGCTATTTAAACGCGCGAAGCACGCTTTTAACCTTGTTAAATTTTGGCGTAGTTCCCGTGATTAACGAAAACGATACGGTTGCAACCGAAGAAATTCGATTCGGTGATAACGACACGCTTGCCGCGCTGGTTGCCAATTTAGTGGAAGCGGATTTGCTCATTATTTTGACTGACCAAAAAGGCTTATTTACCGCCGATCCGAGCGTGAATCCTGATGCAACATTGATTTCAGAAATTCACGT
>CAIZNF010000228.1 GCA_903934275.1 uncultured Nitrosomonadales bacterium | reverse complement strand
GTTCTGGATGCCTGATGCAGGCAGCATATTTCCCCATGTCGCCCGGATAGTAATGCGCACAATTTGCATACTCTCCGGATGCACCATAATGCGCATCATCGGCAGGCAGCACGATGGCCGTATGCGCGTAGCTCAATATTTTTTGTTTGGGCATCACGCTATTCACCAACTCCAATTTCTCTGATGAAAAACCTTTTGCATGCTCTCCATTGTCGGTGGCGTAGAGCACCAGCTTGCTGGATGGGTGCGGCATGCGCATCATGAAATTCAAAATTGCGGATGGCTCTGCGGTCGTGTCGTCGGCACTTGCCGCAGCAAACACCGGAATATTCAACTTATGCAGCAGCAATTGTTTACCTGCTTCCTGCGTCAGCGCGTACATCTGGGCAGCAGCATTTTTGGGAAATGATTCATATTTGTAGATATCGCGATCGGGCATGATGCTTAACCACTTCGCCGCCGGGATCAACCAGCTATAAAGCTTATGCAAGTTTGCCCATTCCGCGCGCGGCGATATTTTAAGTGCGGGAGAAAATAAAAACAGGCCTTGCACCCGGTCATCGCGCAAGCTCTGACAAATACTCAGCACACCTCCGGCGGAAAACCCGGCCAGATAAATTTCATCAACTTCTTCTGCCAGTCGGTCAGTGCCATAAGCTACCGCCTTGGCCCACTCCTGCCAGTTTGTATTCAGCAAGTCTCCGGGTTGTGTACCGTGGCCGGGCAATAATATGACCATGACACGAAATCCATTCTCCTGAAAAAATTCAGCCAGAGGACGCATAAAATAGGGAGAGTCGGTTAGTCCATGCGTGAGCAGGATGCCGCGCCGATAAGTTTTGCTGCGCCCGGCAAAATCACCCAACGTTGGTTTCAGTTCAAACGGCGTATTGCCATCGATTATTTTTTCCAGATCGGCAACTCCAAATCTGGAACGCGCTTTTTTAAGCATGTCCCGACTATGAGTCACATAATCCGCGAACGTCAATTGGCTTTCATTAAACCGGCTGTTTAATCCAGACGGATGATGACGTGCCTCAAGCAGTGGAGTCGATATCTTCAAGAAGCTTCCCAATGGGTATCTGACAAAGTTCAGGCAGTGAAAATTGCGCAGCGAATGAATGGAATTGTGAATTTTATGCTAATGAATTATTTGGTTAAACACCCGCTACGCTATCCGTCTTGTTTGTTACGCTGCTCCAACTGGCGCTCGATGCGGTCCAACCGGGCGGATATTTCCTTGAGTAAAATATCCGCTTCCCTCTCCCGCTTTTCCACCCTTTCGACATCGCTACCTATAAAGAACGCCGCCAGATTCGCGGTCAACAGTGAAACGAGCACCACGCCAAACAGGATCAGTAGCGAGCCAAATAATCGCCCCGCCGCATTGTGTGGCACCACATCACCATAACCCACCGTGGCCATCGTCACCCATGCCCACCACATCCCGTCCCAAACGGTCCCGATGGAAGTATCGAGGCGTGAAACAATGATGCCGGACAGTACCATTGTGACAAAAGCCACAACTAATGTGCCTCCAAGCTGATGACTGGAAAGAAGTTTTCGGGTGTTTCTTGATAGGCGTGCCAACAACACAACCACCAACATAAGACGCATGCTGCGCATCAGTCCGATTAACGGGGTATATTGCCAAACGATTGGCAACCCACCGATGATGATGGCCAGATTCATCCAGTTGCGCAGCAAATATTCGCGCTTGCTCCTGACCAATACGCTCAGCAGCACAGTTTCGGTAAAAAATGCCAGCCATATCAACCAGTCGGCTATAGCCGACAGCATGGGGTCGACTGCTTGCGTTTCTTCCAGATACCACTGAATGGGAATTAATAGTGCCACCAGCAGCATTGGCCACTCAAGCCGCTTCGCCCACAGTCGAGCAGCGGGTTGTTCGTGCGATTCAACCCCGGCGATACCGAGCAGGTGAATGATTTTCATTTAACGGCAGAGCTTTTCCATGCCACCCATGTAAGGGCGCAACACGTCGGGAATTACCACGCTACCGTCGGCTTGCTGATAGTTTTCCAGCACTGCCACCAGCGTGCGCCCGACTGCCAAACCGGAACCGTTGAGCGTATGCAGCAACTCCGGCTTACCCTGCGCGTTGCGGAAACGTGCCTGCATCCTGCGTGCCTGGAACGCCTCGAAGTTGCTGCATGAAGAAATCTCGCGGTAGGTGTTCTGTGCGGGGAGCCACACTTCGATGTCGTAGGTCAGCGCGGCGGAAAAACCCATGTCGCCGCTGCACAGTTTTACCACGCGGTACGGCAGGCCGAGTTTCTGCAAGATGGCTTCCGCATGACCGAGCAAGGCTTCCAGCCCTTCGTAGGATTTTTCCGGGTGGACAATTTGCACCAGCTCCACCTTGTCGAACTGGTGCTGGCGGATCAGGCCGCGCGTGTCGCGGCCGGCTGAGCCTGCCTCCGAACGGAAGCACGGTGTGTGTGCGACAAACTTCAGCGGCAGCTTTTCCAGCGGCACAATCTCGTCGCGCACCATATTTGTCACCGGTACTTCGGCGGTGGGAATCAGGTAAAAGTTCTGTTCGCCACCATCACCCATCTGCCGGGGAACCTTGAACAAATCCTCCTCAAATTTCGGCAACTGTCCGGTGCCGCGCATCGAATCGGCGTTCACCAGATAGGGCACATACACCTCGGTGTAACCGTGCTGATCGGTATGCGTATCCAGCATAAACTGCGCCAGTGCGCGATGCAGACGCGCCAGCGGGCCTTTCAACAACGAGAAGCGCGCACCGGCAATTTTCGCGGCAGTCTCAAAATCGAGTCCGCCCAGACCTTCACCGATGCTGACATGATCCTTCACTTCAAAATCGAATTGCGAAGGTGTGCCGACCTTGCGCACTTCCAGATTATCGGCCTCCGACTTTCCGTGCGGTACGCTCTCGTGCGGCGTATTGGGAATGACAGAAAGAAATGCATTCAACTCGCGTTGTACGCGCTCAAGCTGCGCTTCCAACTGCTTGAGTTCATCGCCCAAATTTGCGACCTCAGACATAATCGCCGAAGTGTCCTCACCTTTTGCCTTAGCCTGCCCGATCAGTTTGGACGAACTGTTGCGCTTGGCCTGCAACTCCTGCGTGCGCGTCTGGATGGTCTTGCGTTCGCCTTCCAGTTGCTCGAACTTCGCGGTGTCCAGCGCATATCCGCGCGTAGCCAGCCGTGCTGCCACACCGACCAAATCATTTCGTAACGCCTGAATGTCTAACATCTCGATTCCAGTTCTGATAGTTTTTGTAGGGCAGGTTCTACCTGCCATTGTTGACGATGGCGGGTAGAACCCGCCC
>CAIZNF010000227.1 GCA_903934275.1 uncultured Nitrosomonadales bacterium | reverse complement strand
GCAAGCGCGCGTCGCGAGGTTAATAGCCCGTTATTGTGTAATCGAATATCTTCCGCATCATGTAAAGCGGGCTGGGAACGGCCCGCTTTTTTATGGTCTGCAACAAGCGGGATTTGCGATGGTAAGATGCGCGTTCTTAATATTTTTCAAGAGTGATAATGAAACTGGCAATTGCGCAAATCAACTGTGTGCTGGGTGATCTGGCGGGTAATGCGGAAAATATTTTGCAGTATGCCGAACAGGCAAAGCAGCAGGGCGCGCAACTGTTATTGACACCCGAACTCAGCCTGTGCGGTTATCCCCCGGAAGATTTATTGCTGCGCAGCGGGTTTTACCAGGCGTGTGAGCGCGCATTGGCCGATCTTGCCGGAAAATTATCTGGTATTGCCGTGGTGGTCGGGCACCCGTATGAGCGGGGCGGCAAGCGTTACAACGCGGCTTCGCTGCTTCGTGGGGGTGAGGTTGTGGCGACTTATCTAAAATATGCTCTGCCGAATTATTCGGTGTTCGATGAGGAGCGCTATTTCAATCATGGCATCGAGCCATGCATTTTTGAAATCGAAGGCGTTAGTTTCGGATTGAGTATCTGTGCGGATATTTGGGAGCCAGAGGCAGCACTCCGCGCACGTAATGCGGGCGCGCAAGTGCTGCTGGTGCTGAATGCATCCCCTTATGCCATGCACAAGCATGAATCCCGCTACCGAGCCATTCGTAAGCGGATCGCGGAAACGGGTATGGCGGTGGTTTATGCCAACCTGACGGGTGGACAGGATGAACTGATTTTTGATGGTGGCTCGTTTGCCATGGATCGGCGCGGCAGCTTGACCGCACAGGGCAAGCATTTTGAAGAGTCACTATTGATGCTGGAACTTCAGAATGATTTGAGCCCGGTTGGGGAGAAAATTGCTGTACTGGGCGAAGAGGCTGATATTTATCGGGCGTTGTGCTTGGGCGTGCGCGACTACATCGGCAAGAACCGTTTTCCTGGCGTATTGCTGGGAATGTCGGGCGGGATAGATTCGGCACTGACCCTGGCAATTGCAGCCGATGCGCTGGGTGCGGATAAAGTCCACGCGGTCATGATGCCGTCGCCTTATACCGCGCAGATCAGCCTGGACGATTCGCGCGAGATGGTGAAAACCCTCGGTGTGCGTTACGACGAGTTTTCCATCGAAGCGATGTTTCAGAGTTATGCAACTACGCTGGAAAAAACTTTTGCCGGGTGCACGGTGGACACCACCGAAGAAAATTTGCAGGCCCGCATTCGCGGAACTTTGCTGATGGCCTTGTCGAACAAGTTCGGTTCGCTGGTGCTGACTACCGGCAACAAATCTGAAATGACCGTGGGTTATGCCACTCTGTACGGCGATATGGCGGGCGGTTTTGCGGTGTTGAAGGATGTCAGCAAAACATTGGTGTACCGTCTGGCGCGCTACCGCAATACGCTGGGGCAGGTAATCCCGGAGCGCATCATCACTCGCCTGCCGAGTGCCGAATTGCGCGCCGACCAGACCGACCAGGACAGTTTGCCGCCCTACGATACGCTGGATGCCATTATGGCGTGTTATGTCGAACAGAATCTCGCGATCCCTGAAATCATTGCACGCGGTTATGCCGAAGCGGACGTGCGCAGGATAGTACACCTGATCCGTATCAGCGAATACAAACGCCGCCAATCTGCGGTGGGTATCCGCATCACCGAGCGCAGCTACGGGAAAGACTGGCGCTATCCGATTACGGTGCGCTATCAAGATTCGTTTTAATCTAAGCCGGGCGAGCTTGAACCAAATGTAGGTCGGGCTCTGCCCGACATGGTGGG
>CAIZNF010000226.1 GCA_903934275.1 uncultured Nitrosomonadales bacterium | reverse complement strand
GCTTCCAGCAAAGCCAGCAACCGGGAAAGCGTCGCATCCGGGTCGCTGTGTTGCGCGCTTAACGCGACAAATTGCGGGATCAGTTTGTCCAAGCGCTGCCGGCTGAGGTCGGGCAATTGCCGGTATCGAATGCCGCTGCGCAGTTGCTGTAAGCGCTGTGCGCTATCGGCCGCAGTGCGATAGCCGAGGCTTTCAAGGTGTGCGCCCAATTCTTCGTCGGTAACACCTTCGCTCCAGAATTGCGTGCCGTCCCGTGCCTCATCCTGTTCCCCGAAAATTTGTCCGAATTGCTGGCTGACCAGCGCACAATGGCGATTGAGCTGATCCAGCAGTGCGGCATAGTCCGTGTATCCCATGGCTTGCGCGATAATTTCCTGATCCTCGGATTTTTCCGGCAATTCCTGGGTTTGCTGGTCATCCAGATATTGCAGCCGGTGTTCCAGATTGCGCAAAAATATGTACGCTGCATCCAGTTCGGCGACTGCTTGGGCGGACAAATGATTATCTCTGGTGAGTTGTTGCAGTGTCTCTTGGGTCGGGCGGATGCGCAGTTGGGCATCGCGTCCACCGCGTATCAGTTGGAATACCTGTGCGGTAAATTCGATTTCGCGTATACCGCCCGGGCCGAGTTTGATGTTGTTGATCCGGTCGCGGCGTTGTACCTCCTGGCGAATTTGCGCGTGCAACTTGCGCATCGAATCAATCGCGCCGAAGTCGAGATATTTGCGGAATATGAACGGCTGCGTCAGGCGTTCCAGTTCGGCGATTTGCGGGCTTTGTGCCGGAGATACCACGCGCGCCTTGATCCATGCATAGCGTTCCCATTCGCGCCCCTGGCTGATCAGATACTCTTCCAGCGCGGCGAAACTCGTCACCAGCGGGCCGCTGTCGCCGTAAGGGCGCAAGCGCATATCCACCCGGAACACATAACCGTCGGCGGTAAGTTCGTTGATGATGTTGATCAGGCGGCGGCCCAACCGGGCAAAGAATTCATGGTTGCTCAGTTTGCGTTGCCCATCGGTTTCGCCGTCTTCGGGATAGACAAAAATCAAGTCGATGTCAGATGAAACATTCAATTCGCCGCCGCCCAGCTTGCCCATGCCGATGACCAGCAATTCCTGAGGCATCCCGCTAGCTTCGCCTATCGGATTTCCGAATTGCGTCCGCAGGGATTGCATCAGGCAGGCCTGAGCCTGCTGCACGCATATTTCTGCCAGCGCGGTCATCGCTTGCATCACTTCGTTCAAATCGGCCAACCCGTTGAGGTCACGCAAAATCAGCTTGACCATCACCTGCTTGCGCAACCTGCGTACAGCGCGTGCCAAGTCGGACTCCGAATCAAACAAGTTTGTCGCGGTAGCGATTCGAATGTTCCCTTTACCGTTAGCGGGGGAGGGGGGGCTGGTTGTTTTACCCGTAGTTTCATCAGGGGGATCGGATTCCTGCAACAATGCCAACATTTCCGCGCGGTTGCATGTCGTGGTGTGATTTTGTTGCAACCAATCCAGTAGCGGGCGGTCCGATTCCAGCAAATGCTTGGCATAACGGCTGCATTGCAGTGTTTTTTTCAGCAAGCCATCGAAGGTTGCAGATAGTGAGTTTGTTGCGGTATTCATGGGGGTGCTCTTCAAGTTAGAATGCGTATTGTCTTATGATTAGCCAATAGCCGCCAGCCGTTAGTCGTTGACTAACTAAAGGGAGCCTCTATAAATTCAAAATTCTAAGCGAGACAAGGCGCAAGAAAAATTTCAGTGCGCCGCATATGTTTGATATGCAAGCGATAAAATTTATTGAGCAACGCAGTATCTCGACGGGGTTTGGATTTATAGGGGCTCCCTAAAATCAGGCAAATTTAAACTGTATTTACCAACTAATAACTAACGACTGAACTCAATGTGGAATTCGTTTCCAGTTCGCCTGCTTTGGCATAGCTTTAACTGGTTGACGCGACTTGCCATTGTCGCGTCGGCGGTTGTGGCCGTGTTGATGGCGGTGGCGATTATTGCGTTGCGCTATTGGTTGCTGCCGGATATAGAGCAGTACCACGGCAAAATTACCGCTTCATTGGCAGGTGCGATCGGTAACCCGGTCACTATCGGCAAGATTGAAGGGGACTGGCAGGGTTTTCGGCCGCGCCTGAGCTTCAGCGATGTGCATATTCTGGATGAGCAGCGGCTGGACCCTTTGGTGTTGTCCAGCATGAATGCCAGCGTGTCGTGGATGTCGCTGTTCACTGCGGAGCTGCGGCTTGCCAGCTTGGAAATTGATAGGCCAGTGTTGCTGATACGCCGGGATGCGCAGGGAAAAGTTTATATTGGCGGCGTGGCTCTCTCCAAGCAAGGCGGCGATAAGGATTTGGCCGATTGGTTGTTGCGCCAGTCGCGAATAGTAGTGCGCAACGCCACAATTATATGGTACGACGATCAGCGCGCGGCCCCACCCTTGATGTTGGCAGATGTAAATTTGCGCATGGAGAATCAGTCAGACCACCACCGTTTTGCCATGTATGCGGTACCCCCAAGCGAGTTGGCAACCCCTCTGGATGTGCGCGGAGATTTTTACGGCAAGAGCTCCGATGTTTTGGGCGAGTGGCACGGACAGATGTTTACGCAACTCGATCACACCGATATCACCGCATGGCGACCATGGTTGGATATGCCCAGAGAATTTAGCCGTGGGCACGGCGCGTTGCGCGGTTGGTTGGGTTTGGAAGGTGGCAGGATCGCACAGGTCACCGCCGATCTTGTGTTGCGCGATGTGGCGACCAAACTGGCCGACGATGTGCCGGAGATGGTATTGCTCAATTTGCGCGGGCGGGCGGCATGGAAAAGTTTAACGGGCGGCATGGAAATTTCCACGAGGCGTTTGGCTATGCAACTACAGAGTGGTATTGAGTTGCAGCCTACGGATTTTTATTTTCGCACCGCAAGGGCAAGCAATACGCAATCTGCCGGCAGCGAGATACATGCCAACCAGTTGCAACTGGAGAGCCTGGCCGGTCTCGCCAATTTTATACCGCTGGAAGCGGGCTTGCGCACCCAGTTGAATGCCTATGCGCCGAGGGGGAAAGTATCCGGCTTGAATGCGCAATGGCAAGGTTCCCTCGAAAAACCGGAAAGCTACAAAATTAAGGGTAAATTTGAAAATATTGCGGTGCGTAAAGTAGGCAATATGCCCGGTTTTTCCGGTTTGTCGGTGGATGTGGATGGCAGTGATGAGAGCGGTAAGCTGAATATTAATTCGCACCAGCTGGTTGTAGATGCGCCGGGTGCGATGCGCGAGCCGTTATTTTTTGCCACTTTGACCGGACAGTCCGACTGGCAGCGTAAACGCGGGGAGTTGTTGATCAACGCCGATAATGTTGCCGTCGTTAACGACGATCTGGCCGGTAATCTGCACGGCGGTTACCGGACGCAGGCTGGCACGTTGGGTGTGCTGGATTTGACGGCCAACCTCACGCGCGGTGATATCAGGCACTCTGCCCGTTATACCCCGCTGGTTGCGCTGGATAAGGAGGGCAACGATTGGCTGCACGATGCGCTGTTGGCGGGACATACGCAAGACTTGCGCATCCGCATCAAGGGCAACCTCAGTGACTTTCCGTTGGACGGCACGAAAGATGGGTTGTTGGAAATCACCGGGCATGCGCAGGATGCTGTGGTGGAGTTCGACAAAAAATGGCCGCGCATTGAAAATATTTCAGGTGAATTGCTGTTGCGCGGCAACAAGCTGGAAATAAAGTCGCAATCTGCAACGACGCTGGGGGCGCGTTTGCAAAATTTCACCGTGACTCTGCCGGACATGATGAGCGGTGATTTGCCGCTGGAAGTAAAGGGTGAGGCGGCAGGAGCGAGCAATATATTTCTGCAATATATCCAGCAGAGCCCGGTGCGCGGTTACATAGACGGCTTTACCGATGGTGTGAGCGCCAGTGGTAACGGGCATCTGGATTTGTTTGTGCATGTCCCGTTGATGGGCGACAAACCGGTAAAAGTATCGGGCACTCTGCGCGTACAGGATAGCGATATTGATTTGGGTGGAGGTGTGCCGTTGTTGCGCAAAACGCGCGGCGAGTTGACCTTCACCGAATCAAGCATGAAGACCAGCAATGTATCGGCGGAAATATTGGGCGGGTCAGCCAGTATGAATATGCAGACTGCCGAGGGCGGGGTGGTGCATGTCATCGTGAAAGGGCACAGCAATCTCGATGTTTTGCGCAACATTGAACCCCATCCGTTGCTGAGCTATTTGCAAGGAGGCGCGGCATGGGATGCAGACATCAGTGTTACTAAAAAAGCTACCCAGGTCGTTATTAATTCCAATCTGCAGGGCATCAGCTCCAGCCTGCCACAGCCTTTTACCAAGCTGGCTGATGAAGTGCTGCCGTTACGTCTGGGAAAGAAAAATGTTGCTGATGGGCAGGATGTTATTACCGCCCAATTGGGCAAGCTGTTTGGCGCACGGTTGGTGCGGGGCGAAGAAAAAAATGGTGCGATGGTCATCAAGCGCGGCACGGTGAGGTTCGGTGATCAGGGCAAAGCGGCGGATATTCAGGGAGCGCAAGAACCTGCGCGAGGTAAAGATGGTGTGCGGTTAATCGGCAGCTTGCCGGTGTTGTCCATGCAAGGGTGGGAGGGTTTGATAAGTAATTCGGAAAGTTCCAGCCAAGCACTACCGGTTACCGCGATAAATTTGTTCATTGAAAAACTCACTGGCTATGGGCAGGTTATTAACGGGGTGCGTATCAATGCGGCCAAGCGTGGCGACGGATTGGCCGCGCAGTTATCAAGTAATGTGTTGAACGGTGAAGTGGTATGGCAACCGCACGCCTTTGATACGGGCAGCAAACTCACCGCACGCCTGCGTAATTTTCAATGGATAGACGACGAACAGCACGGGCAAAACCCGTCATTGGCAAATCCCGGAAACCTCCAGTCATCGGACAAGGCTTTGCGTCCCGGCAGTCTTCCCGCGCTGGAAATTGCGATTGAAAATTTACAAATAAAAGGAAAACAAATTGGAAGCTTAGAGTTGGTCGGACATCCGGATGGCCCGGATTGGCGGCTGCGCCGCTTGCATATAGTCAATCCCGATGCCAGTTTGTCGGGGGATGGCATCTGGCGCGCCAGCTTGGCCAATGCGCAGACCCAACTTAATCTGCAACTGGAAATCGGCGATGCGGGGAAAATCTTGACACGTTCCGGTTACCCGAATGCCGTCAAGAATGGCAGCGGAAAATTGGCTGCCAATTTGTCGTGGGCGGGTAGCCCGGATGAGTTCAATTACGCCACTCTGGATGGTGTGCTCAAGCTGGACACCAGCAAGGGGCAATTCCTTAAAATGGACCCTGGTATCGGTAAATTGCTCGGAATTCTCAGCTTGCAGGCATTGCCAAGGCGCATTACGCTAGACTTCACCGATGTATTCAGCGATGGTTTCCAGTTCGACAATATCAATGGCAATGCGGCCATCAAGAGCGGTGTGATTCATACGCATGATTTTCATATCGACGGCTCGGCTGCCAAGGTGACCATGAAGGGCAGTGTTGACTTGAAAGGTGAAACGCAGAACCTGCAGGTGGTGATTTTGCCAACCTTGGGCGAAAGCGTATCGCTGCTCGGATTTGCAGCCGGGCCGGTCGGGTGGATGAGCGCGTTGATCGTCAATAAGGTGTTGGGTAATCCACTCGATAAGCTGGTATCGTTTGAATACAATATCAGCGGCACCTGGAGCAATCCAAATGTGGTCAAGGTGGGCGAAGTGCCGGTTAAGGTAGAAGCTCCGAGCAAGGCAAAATAAGTGGCATCAAAAAAATAATCATGGTAAACAGAAAGTAATTCATGTCTCAGGAAAACTCCATACAGCAACATGCCGCACAAGTTGATACTTTTAAGGTTGCCGCTATCCAAATGGCTTCGGGCCCGAACGTTGCCGGTAATTTGAGCGAGGCGCGCCGCCTTATCGCCAAAGCCGCAGAACAGGGCGCGCGCCTGGTGGTGCTGCCGGAATTCTTTGCCATTATGGGCATGAACGATCAGGATAAGATCAAAGTGCGCGAGCAGCCGGGGCAGGGGCCGATTCAGTCGTTTCTCGGAGAAACAGCGCGCCAATACAAAGTGTGGTTAGTGGGCGGTTCGATCCCGCTGGCGGCCAGTGCGCCGGATAAGGTGTTGAACAGTTGTCTGGTATACGACGAGCAGGGTAAGCAAGTAGCGCGTTACGACAAGATTCATCTGTTCAACCTGGAGTTGGGTAACGAGCGTTATGATGAAGCCAAGACCATCGAGCCGGGCAATCAGGTGGTGGTGGTGGATAGCCCGTTCGGGCGTATCGGTCTGGCGGTTTGTTACGATCTGCGTTTCCCAGAACTGTTCCGCGCGATGAAACAGGTGGATATTATCGTGTTGCCCGCCGCGTTCACCGAGACCACCGGCAAAATGCACTGGGAGCTGCTGGTGCGCGCCCGCGCCGTAGAAAATCTGGCGTATGTGATCGCCGCCGCACAAGGTGGCTATCACGTCAACGGGCGCGAGACGCACGGCAACAGCATGATCGTCGATCCGTGGGGGCGTGTGTTGGACAGGCTACCGCGCGGTTCCGGTCTGGTGCTTGCCGAAGTTAATTCGTCGTATCAGACCAGTTTGCGCGCCAGCTTGCCCGCGTTGGCCCACCGTACTTTGCACGCCTGTTAAGAGGATTACCGTGAATCAAATTGCATCGTTCGATACTTTATTCGCCACAGCGCAGCAGTCGTTGCTGACCCCGCACTCCATCGAGACGCACCACATCGAGCAGGTATTCGCCAGCATGATGGCGCACAAGCTCGATTACGCCGACCTGTATTTCCAGTACAGCCGCGCCGAGAGCTGGTCGCTGGAAGAGGGTATCGTCAAATCTGGCAGCTTCAGTATCGACCAGGGAGTCGGGGTGCGCGCGGTGAGCGGCGAGAAAACTGCTTTCGCCTATTCCGACGACATCAGCATGAGCGCCCTGGAAAGCGCGGCACAGGCCACGCGCGCGATCGCAAAGCAGGGCGGCGAGCAGATCGTGCCGATACTGCATCACGGCTCACGGCGCAAAATTTATCTGCCGCAGGATCCGATTGCCAGCATCAAGGATGCCGACAAGGTCGCGCTGCTGGAGCGGCTCGAAGGCTATGCGCGCGCGCTCGATCCGCGCGTGGTGCAGGTGATGGCGGGGCTCGCGGGCGAATACGAAATAGTGATGGTGGCGCGTAACGACGGCCTGATGAATGCCGACATCCGCCCGCTGGTACGCCTGTCGGTACAGGTCATCATCGAGAGCAACGGCAAGCGTGAACAAGGTTCGGCGGGCGGCGGTGGGCGTTTTGATTACGATTCTTTCGACGACGCGATATTGCACAAATATGCCGCGCAGGCTGTGCATCAGGCAGTTATCAATCTGGATGCTGCACCGGCCCCGGCGGGCAATATGACTGTGGTGCTAGGTAACGGCTGGCCGGGCATTTTGCTGCATGAGGCTATCGGGCATGGGCTGGAGGGTGACTTCAACCGCAAGGGCAGCTCGGCATTCTCCGGTCGGGTCGGCGAACGCGTCGCGGCAGAAGGCGTGACAGTAGTGGATGATGGCACGCTGGCAAGCCGACGCGGTTCGTTGCAGATGGACGACGAGGGCAATCCAACGCAATGCACCACGCTGATTGAGAATGGCATCCTCAAAGGCTATTTGCAGGATTCGCTCAACGCACGGTTGATGGGTGTGGCTCTGACAGGCAATGCGCGCCGTGAATCTTACGCGCATCTACCGATGCCGCGCATGACTAACACTTACATGCTAAACGGCGACAAAGATCCGCAGGAAATAATAGCCTCGGTGAAACATGGTCTGTACGCGGTGAATTTCGGCGGCGGGCAAGTTGATATCACCAGCGGCAAATTCGTATTCTCCACCACCGAAGCCTACATGATTGAAGACGGCAAAGTCACCCATCCGGTTAAAGGCGCGACGCTGATCGGCAATGGCCCCGACGTACTGACGCGTATCTCGATGATCGGCAACGATATGGCGCTCGATTCCGGTGTCGGTACCTGCGGCAAAGAAGGCCAGAGCGTGCCGGTGGGTGTGGGGCAGCCTACGGTAAGGATTGATGGACTGACGGTTGGCGGAACGGCTTAGGGTACTTCATACACCATGGTGCGCACGGGCGCACCCATGCCCATCTGGACAAGCTAATTAGTGTTTGCCAGAAAACCTCCACTTCTCAATAACTGCGCGGTTTCATGCAGACT
>CAIZNF010000225.1 GCA_903934275.1 uncultured Nitrosomonadales bacterium | reverse complement strand
TTGCCCGCTACCTCGCAGTTATTAACCCCCATCATTTTCCCCTGAGAAAAAGATGGGTTATCGGAAACAATCCGTCAACCTATAGTATCAGTCGCGATTTATGCCTTTGCTGCGCTTCGATTTTGATGCGATTGCCCTGGCATTTCGCCGCAAGGCGAAAGCTCGCAAAATTTCTTATCGGCGATTTATAGAGGTTCCCTTGGGGTGTAGTTGGCAAGGCACCCTGCTAGAATCCGGCACTCAACTCTGTTGCCTCAATTTTACGTGAACGCACCCCTCACCCCGCAACACGAAAAATATCTGCTGCTCACCCTTGCTGGCATCCAGTTCAGCCATGTGCTCGACTTCATGATCATGATGCCGCTCGGGCCGATTCTGATGAGCGCGTTCGGCATCAATACGCATGAGTTCGGCTTGCTGGTCGCGTCGTACAGCTTCAGCGCCGCGTTGTCCAGCCTGTTCGCCGCGACGTTCGTGGACAGGTTCGAGCGCAAACGTCTGCTGTTGTCCACGTTCGCGCTGTTTGGACTGGCGACGCTGGCATGTGGGCTGGCTCCCGGCTACGCCACGCTGCTGGTTGCGCGCGGGCTGGCCGGGGCATTCGGTGGTGTGATGGGTGCGCTGGTTCAGACCATGGTCGGCGATGTGATTCCGTTTGCCCGGCGCGCCCGCGCCAGCGGCGTGGTGTCGGCGGCATTTTCGCTGTCCACGGTGGCCGGTGTGCCGCTGTCGCTATGGCTGGCCAATTATTTTCAGTGGCGCGCGCCGTTTGTCTTTATCGCCGTGCTGGTTGTGCTGTTCATGTTTATCGGCGCGCGGGTTCTGCCGGAAATGCGCCAGCATATCAACCTTTCGACAGGCTCAGGGCAGGCTAAACAAGAGCACCGATTTACAGCGATGTTCGCCGTGCTGCGCGACGCCAACCACCTGCGCGCCCTGCTGTTCTCCGCGCTGATCATTTTTTCCGGTTTCATGGTAATCCCCTACATCACCCTTTATGCGGTAAGCAATGTCGGCATCGCGCAGCATGATATTCCGTATATTTACCTGTTCGGTGGTGCCGCGACGTTAATTACCGCGCGGTTCATCGGCCACTGGGCTGATTTGCACGGCAAAGTCAAAATTTACCGTATAGTTGCCACGGGTGCATTGTTGCCATTGCTGGTGGTGACGCATATGGGTGTCGTGCCGCTCTGGTTGTGGTTAATCTGCACCACCACGTTCTTTGTGCTGGTATCGGGGCGCATGATACCGGCGATGGCCATCATCACTTCAGCGGCACAACCCAGGCTGCGCGGCACTTTCATGTCGCTCAACGCCACCACGCAGGCGTTCGCGATGGGGCTGGCAACCACACTGGCGGGCTTCATCATTACCCAGGATGCCAACGGGGAGATAGTCGATTACGGCACCGTGGGCTATGTGGCGATGGCGGCGAACGCGCTGGCAATCTGGTTTGTTGCGCGCATCACGATGCACGACCGGCCTGCTGTGATGCAGGATAACTCATCGAAATGAGCTGTTGCGGGCGAATGTTGAATGTCATCTCATGGTGGATGAGCATCAAGATTAAGGGAGCCTCTATAAATCCAAACTCCGTCACGATACTGCGTTGCTCATAAAAAATTACTCCTAACATATCAGATATATGCGTCGTCGCAATTTTTTACTCGCGCCTTGTCTCGCTTAGGATTTTGAATTTATAAAGGCCCCCATAAGGGGTCTCTCTATAAAGCCAAACCCCGTCGCGATACTGCGTTACTCAAGAAATTTTATCGTTTACATATCAAATAGGTGCGCCGGTATGACGCAATTTCTCTAATGGATTATTCGGGTTTATAGAGCCACCCATAAAAGGATTGCATGAAGTGCTCTAAATAACGTAGAATTCGCGCCCTTTCGCTAGGCTAATTATTTATAGGTTTTTTATGGTCATCATTCGTCTTGCCCGTGGCGGTTCCAAGAACCGTCCGTTTTACAATGTGGTAGTAGCCGATTCGCGCAATCGCCGCGATGGTCGATTTATCGAGCGCGTCGGATTTTACAATCCGCTCGTGTCCGAAGGTCAGGAATCGCTGCGTCTGCAACTGGAGCGCGTAAGCCATTGGCAAAGCAAAGGTGCGCAGTTGAGCGCTACCGTAGCCAAGCTGGTCAAGCGCGCCGGTGCAGCATCTGCCGCCTGATGACTTAAGCTCCATGGTCATCATGGGGCGTATCGCGGCGGCACACGGCATTCGCGGTTGGGTCAAGATTCAGCCTTTCACCGAATATCTCGATAGCTTGCTGGATTATCGAACTTGGTGGATCGGGCATGAGCACGGCCCGTGGCGAGAAGTGGAAGTTCAGCAATGCGAGGCGCATAACAAAACACTGGCCGCGCAATTGCCGGATTGCCCGGATCGGACTGCTGCCGAAAAGCTGAAAGGCTTGTTGATCGCTGTGCCGCGCAGCAGCTTGCCTAAGCAGGATAAAGACGAATACTACTGGTCGGAGTTGATCGGGCTCGCGGTGGTAAATGAAGCGGGCGTATCATTGGGAACGGTAACAAACTTGCTGGAAACCGGTGCCAACGAAGTCTTGAGCGTGCAGGGTGACAGCGGCGAAATCCTGATTCCGTTTGTGGCCTCCGCCATCAAGCAGGTAGATGTGAAAAACCAGACCATCCTGGTGGATTGGTCGGCGGATTACCTGAGATGATCTTCGATGTCATCACGTTGTTTCCGCAAATGTTCGATGCGCTGACGCAGTACGGCATCACGCGGCGCGCGGCGGAACAGGGCAATTATGTTTTAAGGACGTGGAATCCACGCGATTTCACCACGGATAATTACCGCACCATCGATGATCGCCCTTACGGTGGTGGTCCCGGAATGGTGATGCTGGCGGAGCCGCTGGCAGGAGCGATCAACGCGGCCAGGCAGCGGCAAGCGGCCAGCGGAGTGGCAAAGAGCCGCGTGGTGTATATGTCGCCGCAAGGCAGGTTGCTGACCCATGCGGTGGTCAAAGAATTGGTAGCACAGCCGGAGGAAGGTTTGATCCTGCTGGCAGGGCGTTACGAAGGTATCGATGAACGCTTGTTGCGCCAGTATGTGGATGAAGAGATTTCCATCGGCGATTATGTGTTGTCCGGTGGCGAATTGGCGGCGATGGTGTTGATGGATAGTCTAGTTCGGCAACTGCCCGGTGTATTGGGCGATGCCGAATCGGCCGAGCAGGATTCATTTGTGCAGGGCTTGTTGGATTGCCCACACTACACCCGTCCCGAACAGTTTAATGGTGAGGCCGCGCCCCCGGTGTTGTTGTCTGGCAATCATGCGGACATACAGCGTTGGCGGCTTCAGCAGTCGTTGGGCAGAACATGGTTACGCAGGCCGGATTTACTGGCTAAGCGTGATTTGACAACAGAGGAGTCTCGGCTTCTGGCACAGTT
>CAIZNF010000224.1 GCA_903934275.1 uncultured Nitrosomonadales bacterium | reverse complement strand
CGCGAGCATGCGTTGCAGCGGACGGCTGCTCCTCTACTATTGCCTGCGAACTACATAATACAATAAACCCTTGCGACGACTCATATCCACGCGCCTGAATCCCCTTTGCGTCGAGATACAAGGTTTCCGGTTGTAAGTTGCTCGTTGCGCGCTTGGGCTGTTCAAATGCGTAAATCCCTAAGCCGGACAAGCCGGAACCAAAAAGGTAAAATCACGTAGCCCACCTTTCGAGGAGATTTCATCATGAAATCCTTGACCGAATGTTATCAAGCAGACCTGCTTGGCGTGCTTTCCTGTTATGACCGAATGATTATCACCGGCACATTGCCCGGTGCGTGTTACGCCGGTGGCATGACCAGCTTCCTGAATTTCCGTCACATCAAGATATTCGACTACGCCAAAGTCTTTGCCGACCCCCGGCGTGATCATATCCGCCAATGCGCACATGAACTGGCCGATGCGCACGGCTTGACGATTGAGCACGTGAACAAGCCCAACATTCGTAAAGAAGACCTGATTGCCAAAGTCATCGCGCGACGCGGCAAACATCCCGGACTGGTGCATATCCTTTCCGCGATGGAGGCGTGTTCCGCTTATAAGCCTTGGCACGACAAACTGACACATAAGACCTTTCTTCGTCCCACTCAGGGTAAATGCTTGCACTATTACTTCTACTTCATCGACGAGGAGGTGGGGCTATGCTATCTGCGTGTGCCCACCTGGTGTCCGTTCCGTTTGCAATTTTACTGCAACGGTCATTCCTGGCTTGAAACCAAGCTGGTTGCCAACGGCATCGGCTATGCGATGGCCGACAATGCGTTTATCCGCATCGACGACTTCGCCCGTGCGCAGTCGCTGTCAGATCAACTCAAGCCCGATGACCTGCATCGCATTCTCGACCGCTACGCCAAGATGTGCTGCCCGGTACAGGAGGTATTCCAACAGCAATATCACTGGAGCCTGATGCAAACCGAGTATTCAACCGATCTGGTGTTCCGCTCCGAGGAGGCGTTGAACCCGCTTTACGAGGGTATCTTCCGGCAGGCGGTTATCGCGGTCAAGGCGGAGCAGGTTTCTTCTTTCCTCGGCAAAAAAGTCACACCCCAACTGGCACAAGAACTCGGCACCCGTCTGTCCACCCGTATCGAGGGAACCTGTGTCAAACATTACATGGGCAGTGCTTCTGTCAAAATTTACAACAAGTTTAAACGTGTACTACGCATTGAGACAACGAGTAACGACGTTTCCTTTTTCAAACACCACCGCAAGGTTGAACACAGGGACGGTTCCGTCACACGGGAACTCGCCTCTCTCAAGAAATCCATTTACAGCCTCATCGATCTGCGCGAGATTCTTCTCGGCTGCAACAGCCGCTATCTTGAATTTCTATCCTCGCTCGACGACTACTCCGATGGACACCGCGCTTTACAAAAACTCACCGAAACAAAAACAGATCATGGCATCCACATTCGCGGCTTCAATTTCTTTGATGCGTCAGAACAAAAGTTGTTGCGCGCTATCCAGCGCCCCGAGTTCAACATCCGTGGCCTGCGTAGAGCCGATTTGAAAAAACAGCTCCCGTCTGCCTCAAGCGGAAAACTCTCTCGTTATCTCAAACGGCTGCGGATCCTTGGCCTGATTAAGCGGGTCGGTAAAACCTACCATTACTATCTCACTCATATAGGTAGAGCCGCTATTGCCACCTGTGAAAAACTGACGGAGTTCACTATCGTTCAAACCCTTGCTACTGCTCGTTGAATACAATATTGTTGTCACGTTTTGACATCATTTGACTGGTAAGTGACTAACACGGGAAGCATGCCAAGTAAGTGCTCAAGAAAAACCTCCATGTCGGCACGATCAGCTTCGGAAAGATTGGATTCGGCAGGTTGGTTTCTATTTTCAAGCGTGAGACGTTTTGCATCATTCGCCAAAGAGATTAAACGTGCCTCCAAAAACTGGACGTGAGCCTTATTGAGTGGCGATCCTGTTGAAATGAAAAATACAGCACGATTCCAAAAGTCTTTTGCCGCATGGTGGCTATCCAACCTCGGCTTAACAGGATCACCTTCACCAATATAAAGTTGCTCACCGTCACCATCTTCACGCGGTCCAAGCAGTAGATAAACGCCAGTTTGAGAAAATTCAGCGCGTTGTTTAATCGCAGGGAATATGGTTCTTGGAAACATCAAAGCTTTTCCCACCCAGTTAGAGCGTTCAACTATGCGCAAGCCATCTGGGTCGCCATCAGCAACAAAGATGCGAAGCGAAAAAGGGTAATTAGTGCTCATTTATGAATCTCCAATTCTCAAGTGGTGGGAAGCATGACAGAATCAAAAGAACCCCGCCACTACCCTTTCCCCGTTCGTCCTGAGCTTGTCTAAGGATGAAAAGGCTCACCATCCCTGTCCGTACCTTTTGCCAACCGTGATACTTCAGTCCAGTCGCCGCGCATCATCGCTTCCTTTTTCTTGCGGCTCCAGCCTTTGATTTGACGTTCGGCGGTGAGTGCTTCTTCGCGAGTGGTGCATTCCTGGCTGAACACCAATTCAACAGGTAAGCGGCTGGCCGTGTAACCACCGCATAGTCCGTTTTGATGTTCACCGATGCGTTGTTCGAGATTGTCTGTATGGCCGGTGTAATACGAGCTATCGGCGCAGCACAGGATGTAAATCCAGAAGCTCACGATTTTTGTGCTCCGTAAATTTCACCCTTCGACGAGCTCAGGGCGAACGGTGTGGTGGGTACTACTACCTGTTACAAAAACCTCGCTAGCATGCCGTTCGCTAGATCACCCTGCAACGGTATCTGCACGCGATGCCCGCTACCGGGCGCAACCTTCAGCGCTTCGCCTTTGAGGCTGTGCATCTCGTTCAATACGATGATGTGGTTGCCGGATGGATGGATGATTTCGAGTCGGTCGCCGACTTGGAATTTATTCTTCACGTCGATTTCGGCGATGCCGTCGGCGCAACTGACGATGTCGCCAACGTATTGCTGGCGGGTGCTTTCGGAGTGGCCTTGCATATAGTTCTGCTGCTCGTGGGTATGGTGGCGTTCGAGGAAGCCGTCGGTGTAGCCGCGGCTCGCCAGCGCATCCAGCGCGCCGAGCAGCGCGTAGTTAAATGGGCGGCCCGCTACCGCATCGTCGATGGCCTGGCGATACACCTGCGCGGTGCGCGCCACGTAGTAGATAGACTTGGTGCGGCCTTCCACCTTCAGCGAATCAATTCCGATCTTCACCAGCTGCTCGACATGCTCCACCGCGCGCAAATCCTTGGAGTTCATGATGTAGGTGCCGTGCTCGTCTTCCAGCACCGGCATCAGTTCTTCCGGATGGTCGGGGCGCGAAATCAGGTATGCACGGTCGGCGAGCGGGTGGCGCGGCTGGCTACCGCAGGACGACAGCGCGCTTTCGCTCAGCGCTTTGTCGAAGTCAAAATCTATCTTCTGGATGTCTCCGGTACTGTTCTCAATCGCGCTGTCCACCTTGTAATCCCAGCGGCAGGAGTTGGTGCAGGTGCCCTGGTTGGCGTCGCGGTGGTTGAAGTAGCCAGACAGCAGGCAGCGCCCGGAATAGGCCATGCACAGCGCACCGTGGATGAACACTTCGAGTTCGATGTCCGGGCATTGCTGGCGGATTTCCTCGATCTCGTCCAGCGACAGTTCGCGCGACAGGATGACGCGCGTCAGGCCGAGCGATTGCCAGAATTTCACCGCCGCGTAATTGACCGTGTTGGCTTGCACCGACAGGTGAATCTGCATCTCCGGCCAGCGTTCGCGCACCAGCGCGATCAGGCCGGGATCGGCCATAATCAAGGCAT
>CAIZNF010000223.1 GCA_903934275.1 uncultured Nitrosomonadales bacterium | reverse complement strand
TGCCTGTTGGCGCGTACTCTAACACGTTGAGTTTTACAGCGTAATCTGCGTAAAAAAGCACGCCTAAGCGTGCTTTTTTACGTAGGGTAGATGCCCGCCTACTTTAACGGCTGCTGCCGTTGTTGCCACGTCCGAGTGCGTAACTTGGGCGATCACTGCCAGTGCGGCGTGGTGCGCTGTTACCGCCGCCGCGATTCTGGTTGCCGAAGCTGCGTTCCTGGCTACGCGGTTGGGCTTGACCGCCCAAACCTTGACCAGATCCTTGGCTGCGGTTTTGTCCGCTGATACTCAGGGTATGGCCTTGGGTGGTGTTGCCGTTGGCTTGACCGTGCCACTGACCATGGCCTTCCTTACGTCCGGTATGGCTGTGTCGGCTGTCCGGCGCGCTGTGGTGAAAGCCACCGCCACCATTGTTGCCGTTGCCGGCAAAACCCCCGTTACGATTGCCGCCAAAGCCGCCAGCATTACCGCCGCCGAAACCACCGCCGCTACGGCGCGGGCCGCTGTTGCTGCGCGGACGATCTG
Source organism: uncultured Nitrosomonadales bacterium (assembly GCA_903934275.1). GTDB lineage: Bacteria > Pseudomonadota > Gammaproteobacteria > Burkholderiales > Gallionellaceae > Gallionella. Next base: position 3,958 of record CAIZNF010000223.1, on the reverse strand, counting down.
ACGATGGCCCGCCGGTGCGCAGTTTGTATTTCGGCTCCAGCCCTTCGATGGTGTGCATCTTGATGCTCTGTTCGGTGTAGCGTTCGATGCGTTTCAGCAGTTGCGCATCGCGGTTCGACGCAAATGAGATGGCAATACCCGATGCACCGGCGCGGCCGGTGCGCCCGATGCGATGCACATAGTCTTCTGCAAACTTGGGTAGATCGAAGTTGATCACATGCGAGATACCTCGCACATCGAGACCGCGTGCGGCCACGTCGGTGGCAACCAGAATGCGCACGTTGCCGTTGCGCATATTGAGCAGGGTGCGGTTGCGTTCGCGCTGACTCATGTCGCCGTGCAACGCTGCAACCGAATGACCTTGTGCGGAAAGTTGATCGGCAAGGCTGTCCGCATCGCGCTTGGTGGCAGTAAACACCAGAGCTTGGTTCATATCCACATCAGTTAGCAGATGGCTGAGCATCTTGTTCTTGTGTGCGACATCGTCGGCAAACATCATGCGTTGCTCGATGTTCTCGTGTTTGTCTTTTGCGGCCGAGACGGTAATGCGCTTCGGTGTCTTGAGCAGGCGCGAGGCCAGATTGCCGACCACACCATCGAGTGTTGCCGAGAACAGCAGGGTCTGGCGTGTTGCGGGAGTAGCTTTGGCAATGCGCTCCACATCATCGACAAAACCCATGTCCAACATGCGGTCCGCTTCGTCGAGCACCAGCATTTCCAAGCGCGAAAAATCGATGCGACCGCGCTCCAGATGGTCGATTAGACGGCCCGGTGTGGCGACCAGAATATCTACATGGCTGGATAGCAAACGATTCTGCACCGGGTAGGGCATGCCGCCGAGAATGCTGATGATCTTGAAGCGCATGTTTTTGCCGTATTTGGTTGCGGCATCGCAGACTTGTTGTGCCAGTTCGCGGGTCGGGGTCAGCACCAGTACGCGCGGGCCTTTGCCGGTCAGTGCGGAAGGTGTGGACAAACGGTTCAGCGCGGGCAAAATAAATGCGGCGGTCTTGCCGCTGCCGGTTTGTGCCGAAGCCATCAGATCATGGCCAGCGATGATTTCTGGAATGGCCTGCGCCTGGATCGGCGTGGGCTCGGTGTAGCCGGTATCGGCAATCGCCTTGAGAATGGCAGTGTTTAAATTTAAATTTTCAAATGACATGATGCTTCCTTTTTTAGAATCAAAGGGAATCCGTTTCACCATGCCGAATTTGATCCGGTATGGCAAATTTTTCAGTTCCCTAAGGTAAGCGCAGGCAGTAAAACTACCCGTTGAACGGGGAGACGATTAACCGGCGCATAAAACATCGCTGCTAACCGGAAAACCCAGAATTTCTTGATGAGTTTTTTAGACAGGCGCGATTTGAATACGCGCGAGAGATAGGTCAGAAAACGATGAACAAATTGCCGCTAAGGGAATTCCCCTGTTGCGGCAAGGCGAACATTATAACGACGAAAAAATTAAAAGCCAGCGATATTTTTGGTATCCTGCATGAGATGGGCTAACATGGACGGAGCTTCTATTGACGTACGGCAAAAACAAAACCGCAGTAGAGATAAAATGGGACATTCATAATGAGTCAGATTGAAAATCATAGAGTCGAAACATCACATATCGAGACAGAGTTGATGAGAAAGATGTTGGCTCTCGGCCTAGATTGGCATGACGATGCAACAATGATGAAGCTTGCCTCGGAGTGCAAGGCTTTTGGCCCGGCGCAAGCGCAGGCCGCGTTTGCTTCGAGCAACATGGAGGCAAAGATAAAAGCGGATATTTTTGTATTGGCATCCCTGATGATGAAAACAATGGGGAGCGCCGCAAATGAAGGCAGAGAAGTGCATGGTGGTGAGGTCTGGAAGGCTTTTGGGAAGCACTTGTACGAATGAACCCAAGCAAGACAATCCAAAACAAAAAAAGTGATGCGCGGGAGCGGACTTCAGTCATATGAGGGTGCGGTGACGAAGGGGCCGCATAGCTCGCGTATTGAGCGCGGCGTTGGGAGTTCGGCTTGATGTGATTCGTACCCCACACACCCTGCGGTGCTGTGTGTGATGTATCAGATAAGTGGATGTGTTCAGCGTCGCAACAGGCCAAATATATGCGTCATGGGGTGCGCGCGGGATTATTGCTCCTCCCTCTGTGTTAGAATGCGCGCCCTTTTCACATAGCAAGGCTGTTTCCATGTCCCGCGAACTCCGCAATATCGCCATTATCGCCCACGTCGATCACGGTAAAACTACACTGGTGGACAAGCTGCTCAGCCAGTCCGGCACATTTGCCTCCTACAAGCATGTTGCCGAGCGCGTCATGGATAGCAACGATCTGGAAAAAGAGCGCGGCATCACCATTCTGGCCAAAAACTGCGCGGTGGATTACGAAGGCGTGCATATCAATATCGTCGATACGCCAGGACACGCCGACTTTGGCGGCGAAGTGGAACGCGTGCTGGGCATGGTGGACGGCGTGTTGTTGCTGGTCGACGCGGTCGAAGGCCCGATGCCGCAGACCCGCTTCGTCACCAAGAAGGCACTTGCCCTCGGCCTGCGCCCGATTGTGGTGATCAACAAGGTGGACCGCGACGGTGCACGCCCAGATTGGGTGATCAACAAGACTTTCGATTTGTTCGACAAGCTCGGCGCGACCGAAGAGCAACTGGATTTTCCGGTGGTGTATGCGTCAGCATTAAACGGTTACGCCACGCTTGATTTAGCCAACCCCAGCACGGATATGCGCCCGCTGTTCGATGCGGTGCTCAAGCATGTGCCTGCACCGGACACTGATGTGGACGCGCCCCTACAATTGCAGATTTCCGCGCTGGATTATTCCAGTTTCGTCGGTCGCATCGGCGTGGGCCGTGTGCGTCGTGGCCGCGTCAGGCCGGGTCAGGATGTGATGGTTTTGAATGGCGATAAACCGCCGAAACGCGCGCGCATCAACCAGGTGCTCGGTTTTCGCGGCATCGAGCGCGTGCCGCTGGATGAAGCACTTGCGGGCGATATCGTGCTGATTAACGGCATTGATGAAATCGGCATCGGTGTAACGCTGGCTGACGTGAATCAGCCGGAAGCCTTGCCGATGCCGAGGGTGGATGAACCGACTCTGACCATGAATCTGATGGTGAATACCTCACCATTGTGCGGCCAGGAGGGCAAGTTCATCACTAGCCGCCAGATTCGTGATCGTTTGACCAAGGAGTTGCTGGTGAACGTGGCATTGCGTGTTGAAGATACCGATGAAACCGACGTGTTCCTGTTGGCCGGACGCGGTGAATTGCATCTGACTATTTTGCTGGAAACCATGCGACGCGAAGGTTTCGAAATGGGAGTGGGCAAGCCGCGCGTGGTGTACCGCGAAATCAACGGCGAGAAGTGCGAGCCTTTCGAAGTGCTTACCGTGGATGTGGAAGACACCAACCAGGGCGCGGTGATGGAAGAGTTGGGCCGCCGCCGCGGCGACTTGCAGGACATGCAGCCGGACGGGCATGGCCGCGTGCGTCTGGAATACCGTATTCCGGCGCGCGGGCTGATCGGCTTCCAATCAGAATTCATGACCATGACGCGCGGCACCGGCATCATGGCGCACGTGTTCGACGATTACGCGCCGGTCTTGGCGGATATGCCGGGTCGCCGTATTGGCGTATTGATTTCGGCAGAGCATGGCGAAGCGGTGGCTTATGCTTTATGGAAACTGGAAGATCGCGGCCGTATGTTTGTGACACCCGGCGATAAACTGTATGAAGGTATGATCATCGGCATGCACAGCCGTGACAACGATCTGGTGGTTAACCCGATCAAGGGTAAACAACTGACCAATGTGCGCGCTTCAGGTACCGATGAAGCGGTACGCCTGACCCCGCCGATTCGCCTGACGCTGGAATCTGCCGTGGAGTTTATTGACGATGATGAGCTGGTGGAAATCACCCCATTATCCGTTCGTATGCGTAAACGTTTCTTATCG
>CAIZNF010000222.1 GCA_903934275.1 uncultured Nitrosomonadales bacterium | reverse complement strand
CTTCCAGCAACATCGCCGCGCGGTTCGTCCAGTAATCGCCCTGCTCCCCGGAGAGAGGGCACACATAATCCGGCAATGCCTGCGCCTCCAGCGTGAGGCTCGCGCCACCCTTGCCCGCCGTGCCAAACGACAGCACCGCAGGCGTAAGCACATCCATCCCGACCACACCGGAACGGTCGGACAGAAACAGCGTGCCGGTGTCCAGCTCGACGGCGAGCACGAGGATGGCGGCGGAGACGGTCATACCGGTACCGATCGAATAAAATGGATTGCGATAAACTTTTTCCCCGGCACCGGAGGAGCGTGATAAATCGCGCGATTGACTTGCGGGGCTATCGCGCGGCAAGCCGTGCTCCCACCACACCGCCGCCGGTGCGAGAAACTTTTGCCCCGGCACCGGTAGGAGCGCGGATTTCCGCGCGAGAGGGTACACAATCTTTCGGGCTTGATGATCTTATTCATAGCCACTCCACCACATTGATCTGTCCGGCCCACTCCTCCAGCGACACCAGCGCGAGCGGGAATTTTTTAACCGGAGCCACCGCGCCCAGCACGGTCAACTCCGGCAAGCGCAGCGCGAACGGGCGGCGGAAGCCCAGCGTCGCCGCATACCAGCCGCGCCAGGCGGGCAGCTCGCCGCTGTGTACCGCGCTCATGTTGAGCATGCCCTGCAAGCGGGTGGCGCGGATCCGGCTGAAACATTTTCCGCCCGAGGTTTCGCGGTCATCGGCCAGATATTCGGGCTCGAAACTCCACGGGTAATCCGGGTTGCCCAGATCGAGCGCGATGCCGGGCGCGGGCGGGTTATCGATGGCCGCCAGCGTGGCCGATAGCCATTGGCCGAGGGCATAATCGCTCATGGTTGCGCTGTCGGGGTGATAGACGATTCTCATTCAGATATTCTTTCCGGGTATTCTTTACGTTGTGGGCGATATCCCCGCAAATCAATCGCGCGATAAATCGCGCTCCCACAGATTTCAACCGCAGGCTTCAATATCATCCCGCCCTCACTCCAACGGTGAGCAAATTGGGGTCGGTGCGCAGCATCTGGCGCAGCTCGGCGACGAACTGGCTGGCGTTACTGATGCCGGGCAAGTTCAAGTTCTGGATGGTGATGCCGCCGCCGGATGGCTGGGCGACAGGATCGGATGCACCACCACCAATTCTGCCGCCGTCGGCAAACTTCGGCAGATCGCCCATGCGGTTGATGTAATCGAGCACGCCGTAGCCGACGCGCTGCGCGCTGCTGGCCTTGACCACGTACTCGTCCACCGAGCCGCGCATCAGGATGCTGTCCGAGGTCGGCGTGCCCGGCCCCTGCAAGCGCCCGCCCCCGGCAAAAGAGAAAAAACTATCGGGCGTAAAAAATGAATCGCTCCCGCCCGTGTCGCCGGACTGGTCGCCACTTACCGGTACCACCCGGTTCTCGGTGACCGTCACCACGCGCTGCACGATAGGATCGTTTTCGATCCGCCGCTTGGTGGCCCCGAAGCTCGCCAGCACTTCGTCTATCGCGCGCAGCGCGGCGGAATTATCGACTTTGAGCGGCGCGGTATCGCGGATTTTCGCATCCAGCTCGATCAGCTTTTTCATATCGTCATCGATCATGCGCTTGAGGCTGTCCAAGCCTTTTTTGTGGCTGGCCACCAACTCCTCGGCGGCAGCAATCTCGGTGGCCTTCACCTTTTCGAGCATCTTCCCGCCCGCCTCGACCGCCTTGACCGCAGCATCGGTGCTCTTCAGGCGCTCGCCCAGCCGCTGCACCTCGCCCGCCGAAGCCTCGGCGGACTTGGTATCTCCCGCCGCCAGCTGCGCATGTGCCTTGGCCAGTTTATCGTTGATCGCATTCTGGATATCGGCCTGCTGCCCCGCCTCGTCCATATCCTTGCGGCGCAACTCGCTCACCCGGTCGGCGGTATTGATCCGGATCCCGAGCAGCTCCTCGCTCAACTGTTTCGCGCGTTTGGCGTATTCGTCCTGTTTTTTCAGCGACGCATCCAGCGCTTTTTCGTAATCCTTGAACCCCGCGACCAGCGCATCGCGGGTGCTGATCGCCGCCTCGCGCGCCGCCGCTTGGCCGCTGACCATGCCGAGCGCATATTTCTGCGCGGCGGCCAGCCCCTCCTCGAAACTGATTTTTCCGGCGATCACGGCTTGCTTCATCTCGGTGATGCGTCCTATTTGCGCCTCACTGAAGCCCACCAGGCGGAGCTTTTCCGCCTCCTTGTTGAACGTGACATGCACATCGTTCAGGCGGGTCATCGCGGCCAGATTTTTAGTGGCGGCCTTATCGGCGGAATCAAACCACTCGACCAGAAACTTGCCCGCCTCCCAGCCCGCCAAAAACCCCAGCGCCAATACCCCGCCCGCCGCCGCACCGGTGGCTTTTAACGCCAGCGCTAACATAGTGGTAGCGCGCGTCGCAAGCAGCGCGCCCGACGTGAGCGAAGCAAAGACCTTGCCCCCCGCCGCACCCAGCGCGCCCATCACCAACACTTCACCGACCAACCTGATCGCCGTCGCGACGGCCTCGACGTTATCTTTGAGCGACTTAACCGCCGCCGTCACCCCCTCGATGACAGATGACAGCCCCGCGCTGCCCTTGCCGAACAATTCCCGCTGAAAATCTGTCCAGGCGTTATGCAGCCGCTCGATTTCCTTGCCCGTCGTGTGCGCGGTCGCGGCGACACCGGGGCCGTACGCATCCATCAGCCCCTGGGCGATTTTAGGCAGCACATCGTTGGCCAGCAGCTCGCCGTTATCCAGCATTTTGACAAACGCTTTTTCCGTCACCCCCAGACCCTTCGCGGCGATGCCCAGCGCGCCCGGAATACGCTCGGCGAACTGCCCGCGAAATTCTTCGGCGGAGATCACCCCCTTGCTCATCATCTGGCTGATCGCCAGAAATGCGCCGTTCGCCGTATCGGTGGACAAGCCCAGCACCGAAGCGGCGGTGGAGACCGCCGTGAAAATCTTGCGCGTCTCCTCGCCCTCCAGGCGCGAGCCGCGCGACGAGGCTAATAACTTGGTGTAACTGTCCGAGGTGGCGGAAAGATTGAGGCCGAGCCGCTCCGACACGCCACGCAGAAAGTTCATTTCGTTGGCGGCGGCCGTGGCCGACCCGGTGATCGCGACATAGGTGGCGGCGATGCGCTCCCCGCTGATACCCGCGTCCAGCACCCCCTTGGCGGCGGCGGCGACCCCCACCAGCGCGCCGGTCACCGCCAACCAACCCGCGCGGATGCCAGCGGCAGCTTTTTCCAGCCCGTTAAATCCCTGGGAAAGATCGTTGATTTTAACGCGCGCGTGTTCGGCGGCCTGCGCCATCTCGGCACCGGTGAGCTTGCCGGAAGCCGCCAGACGCTGGTACGCGGCGCGTATCTGCTCGATCTGCTGGTTGATTTCGCGGTGCGGGACAATGCCCAGCAAATCGCGCGCGTGGGCGATGCGCTGCGCCTCGCGCTGTATGCCGGTCAGGCCTTTTTGCGCCTCACCGGCGGCAACGCCCGCATTCTTGCCGAGTTCGGTAAACTCCGCGCGCACCGCGCCGACACCGGAAACAGCCTCTTTGCTGTCCGCCTTGATCTTGATTGAAAGATCGATATTGCTTGACATATACTGATCCCATGTCCCCGGTTCAATTATTCATCGCCATTTTTTCAGCCCTCTGCCTGCTCTGGCTGCTGCGCGGCGCGCTTGTGCTAGCGATAGGGTTGCTGGCGGCGGCGTGGCATCACTTGTCCGGCCGGTGCCGGGGCAAAAGCTTCTCGCATAAAAAACCAAGAAAATGGTAGTGCTGTAGGAGCGCGATTTATCGCGCGATAGCCCATCCCGGTGCCGGGGCAAAAGTTTCTCGCAAAATCAATCGCGCGATTTATCGCGCTCCTAAGGCTCCCTGCTCACCACCTCCAGCGCCGCCAGATACAGGCTCCACGGATACCCGAACAGCCCCGCGTGGCCGCGCCCGATCAGCGCGCAGCAGTTGCGCTCAAATTTGGCAACGCAAACAATATGCCTTTCTCGTTCGTCCCCCAGCCCCTTGCCGGTGCCGGGGCAAAAGTTTCTCGCAAGGGAGAGGGGTTCTTTTACGCTTTGATGGTCGCGCCCAGCGCCACCAGGCGCGACCTCAGACCGAAAAAATACGGGTTCAACTCTTTCGCGAGATCGGCTATTTTTCTGATTTCGGATGGCCCCATGCTATCGGCGGCGGCATCCGTCAAATCGCTCATACGCAGCAGATCGGCGATAGAACAATCCTCCAGCAACATCTCGCCCACCACATCCACCTCGCCCCCGGCGCGGCCAGCCGCCTCCTTCATCCACGCCCGCACCTCGCCCACCGTCAGTTCCCGCACAGCCGTTGTCCCGGCTGATGTTTCGATTGTTTTAGTGATGCGCATAGTTATCCTTTATCTGATGAAAGCTTGTAGCTTGTAGCGGCGTTGTCCGCCCGGTGCCGGGGCAAAAGCTTCTCGCATGCGCGGGTTCTTGATTTTGTTTGGCTACCCGCTACGAGCTACCGGCTACAAGCTTTTCTGGCTACAAGCTACAAGCTACTTACCTAACCAATGTCGATTTGAAATATTGACTGATACCGGTGCCGGTTTTGGTGGAATCCTTGAGCACCTTGCCGGTGATTTCCAACGCCGCGTAATCCGCGCCGATCAGCGATATTTTCTTGGCCGCGCTCAGGCGCACGCGGTAGATATCCGTGACCACCGCTTTGCCGCTGCGCGCCTCGTTCAACCCCTCGAACACCATCTCGTATTCCTGCGAGGAATTCACGAACGCCTGCACCACATCCGCATCGGCCTTGGTGTAATCCACCGTCAGCGCGTCGGCCTCCACAATCGCCCCGGCGGTGAAGATGAAAATACCGCCCGCCCGCACCTCGTAATCCGTGCCCGCCACAAAAGTGGTCGCGCCTTTCTTGACGGCGCTGACCGCCGAGGCGACATTGGCCAGGCGCACCAGCCCGCCCAGGCGCGCGGTGACCGCTTCCGCCGTGACGGCTGCGGTCGTGATCGGCGTGACACCGCCCCACAAACCGCGCGCGAGGTTGTCCGGCGACAGATCGTGGGCGATAAAGCTCAAGTCCACCGACTTGACGCGCTGCACGGAATTTTGCAACCCGCCGCCCAGCGCGGTGTAGTCCACCAGCTCCTTTTGATCGGATACCGGGGTCAAATCGAGCTGTGAGGCGTTGCCGATTTCAACCAGTGCGGCGGCTGCACCCGCGATACGCATGTAGATTTTACCAACGCCCAAATATGAGTAATCCATGTTTTATGCTCCTTGTAATGTGATTGAATAGGTAGCTGTAGGAGCGCGATTTATCGCGCGATGAATCACGCTCCTACAAGTGAGTCCGCCGCATCTATGATGCTGCACCGGTGCCGGGGCAAAAGTTCTTCGCACACACCCTCGCCGACCAACCAGTCGGCAGAAGATCTGTCCATGCCGGTGATCGTGTCGCCGGGCTCGTAATCTATCCCGGCGTGGGTGTGCGATTTTTTAAGCTGCACGCAAACGTGGAAAGGTTCCGGGTGAGGGGCGGATTTTGCCTCTACTGAATCTTTCTTTGCCATATCAAACGCCTCTCCAGGTTGTATTCGTCGTAAAAGCCAGCGGCATCCACGCCAGCCCGGTGTTTTCCGAATGTCTCGGCGCGGTGGCCAACACCAGCGGCGTATGATTGCTGTCCGGCTTGAAGCCGAGCAGCGCATCGAGCACCGCTTTAGTCAGGGTGCTGGCACTTTCCAGCGCGGGCCAGCCGCTTTGCGCATCCGATACGTTACGATCCACGATCATCAGCAACCAGCGAATTTCCACGCCCTGAATCTTGCCCATCCCCAAATTCTGCCCCGGCTTGATGCCGTCGAACACCAGATGCACCGCCGGTGCAAAGTTGGCGTTCTTGGATGCAGCCGCCAGCGTGGCCGATAAAAACAGCTTCGTCCCGGCGGGCATATTGGCCGTCAGCCTGGCCATGATCGGGTTGGCTGCGGACAACATCAGTAATCCGCCAGATTCACGGCGTTAAACACCCGCCCACCCGCACTCACTTGCACGCCACCTACCTCGGCAACCGGCTGGCTGGCCTGGTCGATACCCAGCGAGGCCACGTTTTTCGACACGTCGCGCAATTTTTTAACAGCGTCGTCGTAGCGCGCTTTAACCTCCTCCGATGCACTCGCATCCCACAGCCGATAACGCGCGATGTCGCTGGCCAGACGCACCAGCTCGGGGGTCGTTTGCGCGAGCGGCAAGCTGTAACGCGCGCCGATGTAGCTATTGATCTCCGCATCGGCATCCGCCAGCGCAACCGCCACCACGGCGGCATCAATCGCGCCGGAGTTGGTCGTATCGGTCAGCTGCGCCAGCTCGCGCTGGGTGAAGCGGTCGATCAGGTTTTGTTGGGTGGCATAAGACATCTAACGTTTTTCTCCATTGCCTCCTCGCCCGCTTGCGGGAGAGGATTGAGGTGAGGGAACGCGCAGCGTGGTCATGGTTAGCTGGTAGCTGGTAGCTGGTAGCTGGTAGCTGAAGCGGTTTGCTACCCACTACAGGCTACAGGCTACGAGCTACCAGCTTACTTAAGCGATTGCGTCCGTGATCAAATAGCCCAGATCGTTGGCCATCAGCAATTCCTTGACCGATTCGCCGACGCGCACCGTCTGGCCGCCGCGCATACCGATGTTCTTGTCGTACTCGGAACCGGCGATACGCTGGCCGAACTGCGCGGTGAGGCCGAACGTCGCGCCGCGCTGGGTGTTGGCCAGTTTATTGCGGTAGATCAGAGCAAAGCTCTTGCCCCACACGCGCGACAGATTCACCGCCTGGCCTTTCTTGGCGGTGTTCACCCAACCCTGACCGACCAGCACTTCTTCCAGGTCGAATAGGTCGGCGATAAATTGCAGCGGCACGATTCCGGTGTCCCCGGCGTTGCCGTTGTAGGCTTTCAGGATGGACGGGTGGCGACGCAAGATAGACGAGACCTGGTTGCCCATCACCGCCACGTTCGGGCGCATCAGGCAGGTATCCAGACCGGTGATGATGTCGTTGATCGGGTCGCTGGTGGTAAAAGCGCTCCACAGCGTGGTGCCGGTCAGTGCGGTATTCTTGTTGGTGGCGGCGTAGCTGCCCGCACCAAACACCAGCGCGGCGGTGCGCACCTCGCGCTTGAGCAGCAGCAGATCGGTGATGCCTTCCACCGCCTGGCCGATAGGATCGGGTAAGCCCTGCGCCGCCGCCAGATTGATATCGCTGACCGGCACGCCATCATCCAGCGCTTCATCGTTGGTCGAATCGCTGACCTCGGTACCGGTGAACTCGACTTCGTTGGGCTTGGATTTACGCCCGACGCGGGTTTCGGTGATGGTCATGAACTGGCCCTTGGGGTAGCTCATGTATTTGAACGATTGCAACCCGACCGGAACGCGCGGCAATACCGCATCGGCGATCAGCGTGTTGTTGCGGTACGCCAGCGCGATAGCTTGCAGTTGGGGGGTAACCGGGAAAGGCGCTGCCACGCACAAGATCATGCCTTGGCGGTGCATGTAACCAAACAGCGCGGTGTGCGCACGCTCGAAACACGAAACCGAGAAGGCCACCACTGCGACCCACATCATGCTTAAAAATCTGGTTAAATTTTTCATCTTTGAAAATCTCCTGTGTTAATAAAAATAGCTTGTAGCGGGTAGCTTGTTGCCCGTAGCGGATGCGGTTTTGCTACCCGCTACCCGCCACAAGCTACAAGCTTAAAGCGCCAGCGTGATCTCGCGGTAACGCACCCGCACTTTCAGCGGGCTGTTGCCGGTGGTGATTTCGGCGGAGGCCAGATCGAGCACCAGCGCGGCATTGTCCGCAGGGACGATGGCCGCAGCCGAAGCCGGATAAACATGGCGGTGCGCCGAAGCGACAGCGTCGAGGAAGCCGGTGGTTTCTACCGTGGCGACCAGCGCACCGCTGCCGTCGGTGTAACGGATTTCCAAATCTTCGCCCGCCGCGATCCCGGCATAAGCCGCCGAGTTGTAGGGTAAATTGAATTGCGCATCGATCAGGATCAACGCCTTACCTGCACCGGGTGCGGCGACCAATTGCTTCGGAGTCGCGTTCAGCGCCAACAGCTCGGCGGTGCTGACCGTGATATTGGCCGTCACGATACCGGTATCGTTGGCGATCACGCACGGCATCAGCGTCACTAGAATATGATCGCCCACCACGCCGGATTCTTCGGCATACGCGCCGACATACAGCGGGGTGCCAGCCACGATCACGGCGGGAATACCCTTGCCGTTTGCATCGGCAGTCAGATACTGGCCGCGCGTAACGGTATCGCCCAGCTCCAGCATTGCCTGATCGCCCTTGATCGCGTCGAATACAGCTTCCGCCGCCGCCGTGTTATCGGTGCTGGAGCCGACCACTTGCTCGGAAATACCGATGAGGGTGGCCGCGCCACTGGTCGCCTGAATGGCATAACCGTCCGCCGCACCCATCTTCACGAAGCGGCGCGGGTTGACCGTGCCGCCTGCCTTGTAGCTCTGAATATTTCTTTCCATGTTTACTTGCTCCCTTTGGTTACATGATGAACAGCGGCAGTGACCGAGATCGTGCGACCGGCCTTGGCTTCCGACCCCTGAAACTCGATCGCCTTCGCGGCCACGGCGTTAGAATCTTCGGTGTCCAGCACAGCACCCTTGTCGTTTCCGGCCTTTTCGCCGAACTCGACTTGCTTAGGCATGGCTTGCAGAAAACCCTTGAACGCATCGACCAGCGGCTTCTTGGCATCGCCCTCGCCGAATTCAACGGTAGTTTCCTGCCCAACCATAAAATCCAGCGTGGCCACGGCCACATCCTTTTGCGCGGGCAGCAACGTCCCAGCTTTAACCAACCCTTCCGCGAAGGCGGCGTGTTCGGTATGGCGCGCATCTGCAGCGCGCTTTTTCTCGGCCTCGGCGAATGCGACTTCTTTCGCTTTCAAAGCCGCGTTTTCTGTTTCGAGCGCAGCGAGCCGCGCCCTGTCTTCAGCAGACATGGTTTCTCCTTTTGGTTGGGGTTCGGTAAAAGCCGGGGCGACTGCCACGGCGGGTTCGGCTTGCGCCTTATTCAATTCATCCCGCGCGCCTTGCTCCAGAGATTTCACCTGGTAGCTGGGGATCACCTTATCGGCCTCACCTAAACCGAACTTGCCGATGAACCATTCGCGCAGACCTCGCCACAGACTGGCGTTATCCACATCGTCCCATTCCGAAAACACGATCACACCCTCCTCGCTCCCGGCGAATTCCGGCTGACGCAGCCCCTTGACGGCGGGGGCGGCGGCACCCAAAAACCCGACGTGTTTGAGCGCATAGATGCCGGGCGTGGGATTACTGGGGGAATCGGGGGAATAGAACGCCGCGCTGATTTTCTTGAACGCGCCGCTCCTGACCATCTCGGCAAACTCGGGGTTGACCTGGACAGGCTCGACCTCCAGCGCGCCATCGATAAACGACAGCTTACCGACCCAACCGTAAGCCGGGTCGTCGTGCTTGGGGTGGCCGACCACCAGCGCCGCCTCGTGCTTGGCCGGATCGTAAGCCGCAGCGGTCGCGGCCAGATCAGTTTCGGAAAACGACAAAGCCGCACCGCTCATCGCGACGTGCTTCCCAGGCTTAAAGATTTGGATTGATTTGTTCATGGACCGCATTTTGACGGAACACGAACGGGGAGTTAAGGCGGAACAAGTTCCGGGGGGGTGGGTCAGGGCAATCGCATCAAATTTCCCCGAAACCAAGCAATGCTTCACGGTATGAATCCGAAGATGCCGCGAGGATACGTTTGGTTGGGATGCCAACTTTTCGCTTTGACGTATCGGTGCGAAACAGATTGAGCACCATACG
>CAIZNF010000221.1 GCA_903934275.1 uncultured Nitrosomonadales bacterium | reverse complement strand
TGACCGCAGGCTTCACGTAATGCCACAGATCCAAAGACGTGTATGCCTGTGCAGACAAAAGCCGCGTAATCCGGTCATGACTGACATCGCCTTCGACCATCGCCGACAAGCCGGTTGCCGTTGCAGCTCCAAAAGTGCTCAACAGATAGTCCGTGTATAGCTCCGTATCAGCATTCTTCATTCGCATGGCCTGTTACCTCCCTTCAGATGTAAAGGGAATCAGCATAGACACCAAGCGCTCGTGACCATTCGTGGGATATCCGCGATTTTTCGATGCATTCTTCAAGTAGCGAGCTATTTTCGGCGTTTGGGGGCGTAACATCAGTTCGTTATTCCCGCTTTCGAGGGAAGAACAAAATCGAATAAATCCGCGTTTCCTTAGAGACTTAAGAGCAATACGTAAAAATATATTTTGGAAAACAGAAAGTCGGGTTAAATGAGGCCATGCTCCACCGCATATACGGCAGCTTGAACGCGCTTGGCGATGTGGAGCTTGCGGAGAATGCCCTGCACATGAATTTTGATGGTAGATTCTGACAGGTTTAACACCCTGGCAATTTCTTTATTACTGGAGCCATGAGCCACCATGACGATAATTTCTCGTTCACGCGGTGAAAGTTTGGCTGGATTGGTATCCGCCACGGCAATATTGTCTTTGGGTGGTGCACGCAGGGAATCGGCCAGTTTTTGCGCTATTAGCGGCGACATCACGGATTCGCCACGCGCAGCACGCTGTATGGACTCCAGCAAAAACACGGTATCGATATTTTTTAGCAGGTAGCCGCGCGCCCCGGCGCGCAATGTTTCCAGCAGATCTTCGGCATCTTCCGAAACGGTGAGCATAATAACTTGTGTTTCCGGCATATCTTCCGCCAGTATTCGCAAGGCTTCCAACCCGCCGGTACCGGGCATGTGCAAATCGAGCAGCACCACATCTGGCATGAGTTGCCTGGCGCGTTTGATGCCCTCCAGCCCGTCACCTGCCTCACCCACCACTTCAAACCCTTCATGCCGCTGCAATGCCAGCCTGAGGCCGCTGCGAAACAGCGTGTGATCGTCGACAATCAATATGCGTATCAGTTTCATATCTTCGAGTCTCTCCTGTTCTGCAGGACAAGCCGCACCAGCGTGCCTTGTCCGATTTCCGATTCTAGCGACAGCTCGGCATCAATGCGATGCGCACGTTCGCGCATGATGCTTAATCCCACATGAGTATCACCGGCATCATGCGCGGCATCAAAGCCGGTGCCGTTGTCGCGGATACATAGCCCGACACATTCTCCGTCACCGACAATCTCCACGTCAACACGGCTTGCCTTGGCGTGCTTGCGTATGTTGGAAAGTGATTCATGCACAATGTGCATAGCCTGAAGCACGTGCTCTGGCGGAAATTCTGGCACGGTGCCGCGATGTAAAAAACTGGTTTGGATGCTGGTTTGCCCCTCGAACTTCTCCAGTGCGCTACGCATGGCGGTTTCCAAATTTGCATTGCCGACGCGAGTACGGAAATGTACCAGCAACTCGCGCACATCGTCATAACTTTCCTGTACCCCTTTCCGGATTTGTTCCAGGCTTTGCATGGCAATGGCTACTTGGCCCTGTTGCAGGTCGTTATGCAACAGTTGCGTCTGAATGTTCAGAAAAGCGAGCGACTGGGCAATGCTGTCGTGCAGCTCCTGCGCCAGCAGGTTGCGCTCTTCAGACACCGCCATTTCTTTTTCACGCGCGACGAGCCGCTGGTTTTCAATGGCAACACCGAGATGTTGTCCCACCGACTCCAATAGCCGGATTTCCGACTGCGGCAAGATGCGCGGAGTGTCGAAGAAAAGATTGAGCATCCCCATCACCCGCTGTTTGGAGCGGATCGGAATCGCTACCACGGCCTGAAACCCATCCCGCCGACACGTATGTAGCAGCGGCCGAGTCAATAAAGTGGAAAAATTGGAGCTGACCGCAACACCGTTATGCGCCACCTCTCCGCACAGGCAGTTACCGACGGCGAGACAAGTCTCATCGGCAAGGAATGATTCAGAAACTCCTCGCGATGCAACGATTTGCATTTGTTCACCCTTCGGATCGACCAAGCGTACCACACCGTTACACGCGCCAATCAGAACGGACAGCTTATCCAGCACGATACCGCACAGGGGTTCCGTTGCGGTCGAAGAATTAAGAAATGTAGCCACATCGTAGAGTGCGGCGAGCTCACGGTTCTTCACCTCGACACTGCGGGACTTTTCTTCCACCCGCTGTTCCAGCGTGACATAAAAATCCTGCAACCGATCAGCCATCTGGTTGAAGCCCTCGGCCAGTTCACCGAATTCGTCACGCTTGGCGACATGCAAGCGCACGCCAAAATCCGCCTTGCCCATGCGCTGAATACCCTCCCGCAGGCGGTTGACAGGGCGCACCACCATCAGCGAAAACAGGTTCATCAGCAATATTGTGCCTATAAATGCCAAGCTCACCAGTCCGATCTGGAAGGAACGCAGCAGCAAGGTGGCATGGGCGTTGCTGCGTTCTATCATCACCACCAAATCGTTTACGCTATTGACAAAATTTTCAACGGCACGCCGGTACTCCACCAACATCACCTCCTGCTTTGTTTGCTGCGTAGCATCAAGAATGTGCCTGGTACGGGGCTTGATGTCGCTTTGCCATGCACGATTTAATTTGGCCATTTGGGCACGTACGTTATCATCTTTGGGCAGTGAAAGTGGGCGCTGTGGGTCGCCACGCTCAAGGTCGAATAGGACTTTTTCGAACTGCGCGACCTTTGCCTCGATGTCACGCCGTAATTCAACAGAAGGATGCTGCACCTGTTGTGCGAGCAGAAAAGCGATATGAAACGAACGCATACGTTCGCTGCCCGCGTCATTAATCGCTGCAGCTCCACCCTCAAGCCGCCACGATACATGCAGTGTTGAACTGATGCCGACCAAGGCAATGAGAAAATAGAACAGCAGCAGACCGGTAATCTTTTCTTGGAGCTTTAAAACAACCATATGGGCATTCTGCCAGTTTTCGTAAATAACCGTTGGGCTGTACCAACCATGTCAAGCAGAGTCCGATCTGTATTGGCTCCGGCTCATCCGGCTTGGGAAAATGCCGATTTGATCATGTGACCCTCCCTACTTTCGCGTCTTGCATTTGGGTAGGCTCTATAGCGAAAGTAGTTTCAGGATTCGCTCGTAACTGATTTTTATTTGGAGGCGCGACCCAGAGTCGAACTGGGCTAGCCGGATTTGCAATCCGGTGCATAACCGCTTTGCTATCGCGCCGTGTTACAAAACACTGGCTTTAAATGATTAAGGGAAAGCGAGGATGCTTTCCCTTGAATGTGGAGCGGGAGAAGAGTCTCGAACTCTCGACCTCAACC
>CAIZNF010000220.1 GCA_903934275.1 uncultured Nitrosomonadales bacterium | reverse complement strand
CCGGCGAATCGCTACCCACAACCGGTACTTCGCTACCCTTGCCGAAGTGCTCGATGCCATCGAAACCTGTTTCGATCGCTGGCGAAAGGCCAATCCGGTGCTGCGTAGATTATGCGGCATTATTTAAGACGCTATGTTTAGAAGGAAAGCTTCCTTCACTCGACGAGATGGCCGTGCGCTGCGGCATGTCGGCACGCTGGCTGAACGAGGCGTTCACGCGGGAATATGGCCAGACGATTTTCTCCTTCATCACCGGCCACCGCCTCAACGAGGCGCATGCGGCCATGCAGGAAGGCAATCTGCCGATCAAGATGATTTCGGCGCGGCTGGGCTACTCGCACGTCAACCACTTCACCATCGCCTTCAAGAAAAAGTTTGGCTATCCGCCGGGAAGTTTAAGGCAGAAGGCTAGCAACCTGTCGGGGTTGCCCACTGTTACTGAGTAATTCAAGTACCCTGACAAAAACTCCCGCTCACGGCGGGAGTTTTAGCGCAGCGATAATTACAAACTGATTTAATGCACCAACAAGGATTGCTGTATCGCTACGGCACAAACTGACATCAGCTGATTGGGCAGCAGGCCGAGCACCAGCACGCCCAAGGCATTCATGCTCATCAGCCATACGGCATCCGAATCTACAGAAATTTGCGTGTGGCTTTCCGGTGCATCGAAATACATCAGCTTGATGATGCGCAGGTAGTAGAACGCGCCGATCAACGAGAACAGTACCGCAACGATGGCCAGCCAGACAAGTCCTGCATCCACCACGGCGTTCAGCACCGAAAACTTTGCGTAAAACCCGACTGTGGGCGGAATACCAGCCATGGAAAGCATCAGCAGCAGCATCAGAAAGGCGAGCCACGGGCTGCGCTGGTTGAGGCCCTTGAAATCGTCGAGAGTGTCTGCCTCAAAGCCTTGACGCGACAGCAGCATGATCATGCCGAACGCGCCGAGCGACATCAGCACATACACTACCGCGTAGAACATGGAAGTTCCGTAGCCCTCTACCCCGCCGCTGATCAAGCCAAGCAACATAAAGCCCATGTGCGCGATGGTGGAGTAGGCAAGCATGCGCTTGAGATTGGTTTGTGCGATCGCGGTAATGTTGCCAAGCGCCATCGAGGCGATAGCGAGAATAATTAACATGCCGGACCAGTGTTGCACGAGAGGTTGCAAGCTCTCGGCCAGAATACGAACCACGAAGGCAAAGGCGGCAAGTTTGGGGGCAGAACCGATCAACATGGTCATCGCGGTGGGTGCGCCGTGATACACGTCCGGCACCCACATATGGAACGGCACGACACCAAGTTTGAAAGCCAGGCCGGAGACCATAAATACCAAGCCGAATACCAGCAGATTTTTATCTGCACTACCTGATTGGATTACGTTTGCCACCGCACCCAGTTCCAGCGAACCGGTAGCGCCATACATCATCGACATGCCATATAGCAACAAGCCCGAGGCCAGCGCGCCGAGAATGAAATATTTCATCGCGGCTTCGGTGGCGACAGCGGAGTCACGCTGCAAGGCGACCATCGCGTACAGGCTCAGGGAGAGCAGTTCCAAGCCGAGATACAGCGTGAGGAAATGGTTGGCGGAGATCATCACCATCATGCCGAGCATGGCAAACAACGCCAGCGCCATGAATTCGCCGCTGAACAGGCCGCGCACGGTGAGATATTGGCGCGAGTACACCAGCATCATCGACATCGCCATGTAGGTCAGCAGCTTCAGCACGTCGGACATCAGGTCATCCACAAACATGTTGTGGAATGCGTGCGCCACACCATTTTCGTGTGTGCCAACGGTAATCAGCGCACAGCCCAGCAGGGTGAATTGCACCAGCATGTAGGTAATCAGCCTGTCAGTTTGTCTGATCAGCAAATCGGCAATTAAAATCACACACACCATAACCAGCAGAAAAATTTCTGCTGCGGCTGGCATCAAGTTAGTCATCAAATCCATATACACCTCAAAATCAATTGCTGGTTTTTTGCTGGTAGCCGGTAGAAAACCCGTTTGGCTACGAGCTACAGGCTACTAGCCGCCTCACGGAAGCTTGGAATGTGCGACATGCACCAGCAGGTCGTTCACAGACGCATGCATGATTTCGCTGAATGGCAGGGGATACAACCCCATGCCGAGTACCGTAACCGCCAGGATCGTCATGATTGCTTTTTCACGCAAAGTCAGATCGGTGAGTTCGGCGACATGCGAATTGGCCACCGCGCCAAAGATCACGCGCTTGTACATCCATAGCGTGTAAGCCGCGCCGAACACCAGTGTGGTCGCGGCGGCAAAGGCATACCAGAAATTCGCTTTCATCGCGCCGAGAATCACCGTGAATTCGCCGACGAACCCACTGGTACCAGGCAAGCCGACATTGGCCATGGCGAACAGCATGAAGAATGCGGCGAACACCGGCATGGTGTTGGCAACGCCGCCGTAATCGGCAATGTTGCGCGAGTGCATCCGGTCATACAGCACCCCGACGCACAGGAACAGTGCGCCAGACACAAAGCCGTGCGAAATCATTTGCAGCAGCGCGCCTTCCATACCATAAGCATTGAAAATAAAAATACCCAGCGTGACGAAACCCATGTGCGATATCGAGGAGTACGCCACCAGTTTTTTCATGTCGCTCTGAATCAGCGCCACCAAGCCGATATACACCACTGCGATCAACGACAACGTGATCATCACACCGGCCAGTTTGTGGCTGGCATCCGGCACGATAGGCATGGAGAAACGCAGGAAACCATAAGCGCCCACTTTCAACATGATCGCCGCCAGAACCACCGAACCGCCAGTGGGCGCCTCTACGTGCGCATCCGGCAACCAGGTATGCACCGGAAACATCGGTACTTTCACCGCGAAGGCGAAGAAGAAGGCGATAAAAATTAAAATCTGCGCAGTCATTGGAAGCGCGACATGATGGAAATCGAGTATCGCGAAACTGCCACCGGACTTGTTGTACAGGTAGATCAACGCCACCAGCATCAGCAGCGAACCGAGCAAAGTGTAGAGAAAAAACTTGACCGCCGCGTACACGCGGTTCTGTCCGCCCCAGATGCCGATAATCAGGAACATCGGGATCAGCATGGCTTCCCAGAACACATAAAACAGCATGGAGTCGAGCGCGGCAAATACGCCGATCATGACTCCTGACATAATCAGGAAGGATGCCATGTATTGCGCGACGCGTTTCTCGATCACTTGCCATCCGGCGAGCACCACAATAGGCGTGAAGAAGGCGGTGAGCAGGATGAATAACACCGAAATGCCATCCACGCCGAGGTGGTAATGGATGTTGAAGCGGGGTATCCAATCATGCAACTCTTCGAACTGCATCTGGGAAGTGTCAAGTGCAAAGCCGGTATACAGCGGGATCGTCACCAGGAAACCAAGCACCGCGCCGACCATGGCAAGAGCGCGCGCCAACGGGGCATTCTTGTCGTTGCCGGTAGCCAACACCAGTATGCCGAAAATGATCGGCAGCCAGATCGCTACGCTAATTACGGGTAATCCGAAAATCATGCTGTTATTCCTCTAATTTTTGGGAAGTGGGAAGTGGCTAGTGGCTAGTGGAAAACCCCACTCACCACCCACCACTCACCACTCCCCGCTATTCAAACCAGTTCCGCGCGGTCAGCAGCACGAACACTCCAATGATCATGGAAAATGCATAGTGGTAAATGTAGCCGGACTGTAGATGTCGCATTACACCGGAAATCATTCCCACCAACTTCGCCGAGCCGTTCACCATCAAACCGTCGATCAGCGTCACGTCGCCGAATCTCCACAGGAAGCGACTCGCACCGCGCGCACCTCCGGCAAAAAACCAGTCATTGAAGCGATCAAAGTAATATTTATTGTCCAGCAAGGTGTAAACAATCTGGAAGCGCTTTTGAATCGCAACAGGAATGTCGGGGCGTTTCAGGTACAAAAAGGCCGAAGATGCCACTCCAGCAATTGCCAGCCACAACGGCAAACTGGTCAGCGAGTGCAGAGCCATGGCAAATGCGCCGTGGAATTCCTGATGCATTTCGTGCAGCGCGTGGTGGTGTTCGGCGATGAAAATCGAATCGCCGAAGTAGCCGCCATACAGCATCGGTTCGATGGCGATATAACCGATCAACACCGACGGGATAGCCAGCAGAATCAGCGGCAGTGTTACCACCCATGGTGTCTCGTGCGGTTTGCCGCCGTGATGCCCATGATCATCGTTCGCAT